>CANRZC010000094.1 GCA_947644185.1 uncultured Acetatifactor sp. | reverse complement strand
GGCATCAGAGACTTTTATCAGCAGATGGTGGACAGAAAAGGGGTATATCCCAAATCCTCCATGCCATCTACCCAGGACTATGTGGAGGCATTTCTTCCCTACGCGCAGAAGGGGATTCCCATTATCTGCATCTGTATTACCACCAAATTCAGCGGCTCTATGCAGTCTGCGCTGAATGCAAAGGCCATGGTGCTGGAGAGCTGTCCAGAGGCGGCGATCACTGTGATCGATGCCACTATAAACACAGTCCTGCAGGGGCAGTATGTATTGGAGGCTGCAAATCTTCGAGACAGTGGCATGGCCTATGATGCTTGCGTGGCCAGGCTGGAGGAGATCAAGAGTACCGGAAGGATTTTCTTTACCGTAGGGGACATGGAGTATCTCAAGCACGGGGGACGCATTGGAAAGGTATCTGCAGTGGCTGGCAGCGTATTGGGAATACGCCCAGTCATCACCCTAAAGGAGGGAGAGATTTTCCCCTCTGGCATTGGCAGAGGCAGAAAGCGCACTACCCAGAAGGCGCTGAGTCTTTTGCTGGATTATCTGCAGGAGAATGGAAGACAGATTGAGCGCTATAGCATTGCCATTGGATTTGGCTATGACTACGAGGAGGCAGTGGCTTTCAAAGAGTATACCCTGGAAGTCCTGCAGGAAAGAGGATATGCCATAGAGGACATCCCCATCTACCAGATCGGAGCCACTATCAGTGTGCACACAGGGCCATATCCGCTGGGATTTGGCATCATCGAGAAGGGGATTGCCTGAGCATAGGCAGAGCTGAAATGGATCAGAGAGCTTCGGTGCAGTGCATCAGAAGCTCTTTTATATTGTTGAAACAGTAGTCCGCAGGATAGGGAGTGTCTGTCATATCCTCCGGCTTCGCCTCCCCGGTGAAGACCACGCAGGTCTCCACACCGCCATTGATGCCGCAGGCAATGTCTGTATACAGCCTATCCCCCACCACCAGTGTCTCCTCTCTGGAAAAGCCAGACAGGGCCAGGCACAGCTCTACCACATCAGGGCTGGGCTTGCCCAGGTAGGTAGGCCTTTTGCCTGTGGCATCTGTGAGCATATTACAGATAGCGCCGCAGTCTGGCACAAAGCCGAAATCAATGGGACAGCACAGGTCAGGATTGGTGCCATAAAAGGGCACATCCATAGTGGAGAGCACCTTGCAGGTCTGTATTAGCTTATGATAGGTGAGCTCGCTGTCGTAGGCGGCTACCACACAGTCAATGCCTTCTTCTGCAGTCTCTGTAATATGCAGCCCATTTTTCCGCAGCTCTTTTAGAAAGGAAGCTGTGCCCAGGACAAAGATTTTCCCCTGAGCATAATGCTGCTGTAAAAAGCGCAGCGTCATATAGCCGGAAGTGATAAACTGATCCTGTGTGGTCTCTAAATGGAAGGCCTGGCGGAATCGTTCTACATAATCCTGGCCGCTGCGGGTAGAGTTATTGGTGATATAATAGGATTTGCCGCCTATGGCATCAATATGAGCCAGAAGCTCGGCGCTGCCATCATAGAGGGAATCTCCTATGGCCAGGGTGCCATCTATATCAAAGAGGAAAAGCTTTTTTTGCTTTAGGGAATTGGGATTTTTGTTCATAATGGTTACCAGCCTCAGTATCTTAGGATTTTCAGGTCACCCACCCAGTATAGCATGTAATTTAGTGGGTTTCAAGTTTTTGATCAATTATGGAAACAGACTGGCATAAACAGGCCCGTCGTGTTATGATAGTGGATAAAGGACATAGCCTCCAGGGAACAAAAGGGGCGGAAATGAGGAAACTATGAAATTGATATCCTGGAATGTAAATGGGTTGCGAGCATGTATGCAGAAAGGCTTTCTGGAATATTTCAATCAGGCAGATGCGGATATTTTCTGCCTCCAGGAGACAAAGCTGCAAAAGGGACAGATAGAGCTGGAGCTGCCGGGCTACCATCAATACTGGAATTACGCGGAGAAAAAGGGCTATTCGGGCACTGCGCTATTTAGCAAAGAAGAGCCTTTGCAGGTGACTTACGGTATTGGGGTGGAGGAGCACGATCATGAGGGACGGGTGATCACAGCGGAATATAAAGACTACTTCGTAATCGTAGTCTATGTGCCCAATTCCCAGAGAGAGCTGACCAGACTGGCTTACCGCATGGAATGGGAGGCAGCCTTCCTGGGCTATATAAAGGAATTGGAGAAGCGCAAGCCAGTGATTTATTGCGGAGATTTGAATGTAGCCCACAAGGAAATTGACTTGAAGAATCCCAAATCCAACCGCCACAATGCGGGCTTCACGGACGAAGAGCGGGAGCGCTTCAGCCTGGTGCTGGAGAATGGCTTTGTGGACACCTTCCGCCATTTTTATCCAGATGTGAAAGACGCCTATTCCTGGTGGTCCTATATGGGACAGGCCAGAGCCAAAAACGTAGGGTGGCGCATAGACTACTTTGTGGTATCGGGAAGTCTCACCCAGCGACTTGCTGATGCGAAAATTCACCCTGATGTGATGGGCTCTGATCATTGTCCGGTGGAATTGGATCTGAAAGCGTGAACAAACATGAGCTTACAATTCTATTTCGGCCCCTCTGGAGCCGGGAAAAGCCGATTGCTATACGAAGAAATTACAGAGCGTGCGGCCCGAAATCCAAAGCAGAACTTTTTTGTCATTGTGCCGGATCAGTTTACCATGCAGACCCAAAAGGAGCTGGTGCTCTTGAACCAGAGAGGGGGCATCCTGAATATCGATGTGCTCAGCTTTGGCCGGTTGGGGCATCGCATTTTGGAGGAGGTAGGAGGACAGGAGACTCCTGTGCTGGATGATACCGGCAAGAGTTTGGTACTCCAAAAAGTGGCGGCAAATCTAAAGGATCAGTTGCCTGCGCTGGGCGGCTTCCTTCACAGGCAGGGCTATATCCATGAGGTGAAAAGTGCCATCTCTGAATTCATGCAGTATGGCATAGGCACGGAGGATGTGGGGAAGCTAATTGACTATGCCAAAAAGCGGGGCGCCCTGGTACAGAAGCTGAAGGACTTGCAGGCTCTGTATAAGGGCTTCTTGGAATACATCCACGGAAATTTTATTACCACTGAGGAGACCTTGGATGTGCTGTGCCATTCTCTTCCCAAATCAAAGCTTTTGCCAGAGAGTGTGGTGGTGTTTGACGGTTTCACAGGCTTTACACCCATTCAGACAAAAGTCATTGCCGAGCTGATGGGGCTGTGTGGCCAGGTGATAGTCACATTGACCATCGGGGAGGGGGAGAACCCATATCAGCAGGAGGGAGAGCAGAATCTTTTCTATTTAAGCAAGAAGACAGTGGCGGATTTGAGTCGGCGGGCAGAGGAAGGGAATGTGGCCAGAGCTCAGGATGTGTTTGTGAATACAAGCTATCGTTTCAGCCAGTCCCCGTCGCTGCGCTATCTGGAAAAGCATCTGTTTCGCTACGGAGCTTCTCCCTATGAACAAGAGCAGCAGAGTATTCGGATCTTTGAGACCACTGACCCAAAGGAGGAAGTGCGCCAGACTGGCCTGGAAATCTGCCGCCTGATCCGGGAGGAGGGGCTGGCATATCGTGATATTGCAGTGATAGTAGGAGATTTGGCAGGGTATGCTCCCTATGTGGAGACAGAGTTTGCCCAGATGGGCATTCCCTGTTACATTGACCGCACCAGGAAAATCACCTTGAATCCCATGATTGAGTACATCAAAAGTGCCCTGGAACTGTATGAGAAGAATTTCTCCTACGAATCCGTCTTCCATTACCTGCGAAGCGGATTATCTGATCTTACCTGGGAAGAGGTGGATCGCCTGGAGAACTATTGCCTTCAAACTGGCATCAAGGGATACCATAGCTACAGTCAACTTTTCACCCGAAAGACACGTGAGATGGAAAGGGAGCAACCTATGGAAGAGGGGCATTCTATGGAACAGGAGGGATCTGCGGAAGAAGCCCTGGCGGAGCTGAACGGGCTGCGGGAACGGATGATGGAGCAGGTAGAGATGTTACACCTGAAAGGAAAGGAGACAGTAAAGACCTATGTCAATGGCCTCTATGATTTCCTAGTCCAGAACCAGGTGCAGCAAAAGCTCTCTGTATTTCAGAACCATTTCGAGGAGACAGGGGATTCCATTCGAGCCAAAGAATATGCCCAGATCTACCGCCTTGTGATGGAGCTTTTGGATCAGATTTATGGGCTTTTGGGGGAGGAGACCATATCCCTGAAAGAGTTTGGGGAGATTCTGGAGGCAGGATTTGATGAGATTCAGGTGGGCACTATTCCCCAGAATGTTGACAGAGTGCTGGTAGGGGATATGGAGCGCACCAGGCTCCAGCAGGTGAAGACACTTTTTTTCCTGGGCGTGAATGATGGGAATATTCCAAAGGGCGTTTCCAAAGGTGGCATTATATCAGACATGGACCGGGAATTCCTGCGGGAATCAGAGCTGGAGCTTGCGCCTAGCCCCAGACAACAGATGTATATTCAGAGATTTTACCTCTATTTAAATATGACCAAACCCTCAAAACAGCTCTATCTATCCTATTCAAAAGTGAACAGCGCCGGAAAATCCATCCGCCCAGCCTACCTGATAGATGTGGTGCAAAAACTCTTTCCAGGGTTAGCAGTGCAGTATCCCCAGCAGCGAAGCGCTTTAGAGCAGATCGTCACCGGACAGGAGGGAGCGGGATACCTGGCCAAAGGGCTTCGGGAATATATAGAGGGAATTACACCAAAGGAGAGGGAACCGGAATTCTTTACAATCTATCAGGCATACGGAGACCAGGAGCTGAAGGGGAAAAGAGATTTTCTCACAGAGGCTGCTTTTAGCCGGTATCAGGATAAAGCACTGCCGGCAGCGGTGGCAAGGGCTCTGTATGGGATCCAGATAGAGACCAGTGTTACCCGGCTGGAGACCTATGCGGCATGCGCCTACCGTCATTTTTTACAGTATGGATTGACCTTACAGGAACGGCAGGAATTCTCCTTTGAAAATGTGGATATGGGAAATGTGTACCATGCCATTTTGCAGCAGTTTTCGGAGGGATTGCAAGAAAACGGATACACCTGGTTTGACTTTCCCAAAGAGTTTGCAGAGAAGCAAGTACAGGAGGCATTGGAACATTATGCCGCAGACTACGGCAGTACCATCCTCTATAGCAGTTCCCGGAATGAATATGCCATCACCAGAATGGGGCGCATCCTCACCCGCACTGTGCTGACCTTGCAGAAGCAGTTGAAGCGGGGAAGCTTTGTACCAGAGTCCTTTGAGGTCTCTTTTCACCATGCCGATGATTTGGACAGCATTAAGGTGGCTTTGTCAGAGCAGGAGAGAATGCGTCTTCAGGGGCGTATTGACAGAGTGGATGTGGCGGAGGACGCAGAAAACGTTTACATTAAAATCATTGACTACAAATCCGGCCATAAGAAATTCGACCTGGCAGCGCTATACTATGGCTTGCAGCTGCAGCTGGTGGTATATATGAATGCAGCTGCGGAGATGGAAGCCAAGCGCCACCGGGGAAAAGAAATTGTGCCTGCAGCACTGCTTTACTACCGCATTGAAGACCCGGCCGTAGACACACCTGTGGAGCTGACAGAGGAGGAAATTGACGAACAGATTGCCAGGCAGCTTCGCATGAATGGCGTGGTAAACAGTGAGCCGGGCATTGTAGAGCTGTTGGATGCAGATATGGGGGACAAATCCGATGTGATTCCCGTGGAGCGAAAGAGGGACGGCAGCTTCTCCGCACGGTCCTCTGTGCTAAGCGGGGAAGAGCTTCGCACAGTATCGGAGTATGTAAGCCGCAAAATTGTAGAAATTGGTCAGGAGATCCTGGACGGTACCATCTCCATGAACCCTTATGAGAAGGGCAGCGAGGAAGCTTGCACCTACTGTGCCTATAAAAAGGTCTGTGGCTTTGAACCCGCCATGCCAGGCTGTGAGAAACGGAAGCTGGAGGATATGGACCGGGAGGAGGCGCTGCGCAGGATGGGGGAGGGGTAAGTAAATGAGATCCCTTATTGCTTTTATGCCCTGTTTTTGGTAAGATTATCTCAAGATAGTAAAGAAAGAGGGGGGATAGCTACGAATCTGCAGGCATTTCAAATTATTCAAACATTAGGACTGCATTATCCCCAATCTTATGATTTGCGGGAAGCAATGGAATCATCGCAAAAAAAGTTCTATCTGCGCTATGATAAAAGGGACAACTATGAAAGTCGTGTGGTTAGCAGAGATGAACTGATTGCAGAATCTCCTACATTGGAAAAAGACATAGCGGCAGGAAAACTGTTAAAAATTGAAAATTACTATAACAGTGTAGCAGGGTGCGCTGCTTATGTAAATAAGGATGAAATCTATGGAGAATATGTAAGTGGACATATCATAGCACTCTTAAGAAGAGGAGTTTGTAATAAAAGGTTTTTCATTGATGAGAGGGATAAGGTTACGGTAAAAGACGCTTTTCAGGGATTTGAAGCGATTCAGGAAAATGGTAGATATCTATGGATCCCATGTGAAAATAAGACGGATAAGCTGGAGGAGGTGATTCATTTTCTGGCAAAAAATATAAACAGATCCCAACAGGATCTCTTGCTGGAGATACTTATTACAGAGGATGACATTGTGGTATGTGACGCCAAATATCCTGGTATGGAAGCAGGTTGGCAAGGGATGAAGGGTATTTTTGAAGCCAATTGGTTCCACCTGAAAGGATCCAATAGAGCCAGTACCTTGGAAGGGGAAGCAAAAATAGATGGATTTGATGTGGACGCCGCTGTCCCAGCGAAAAATATTCTTGTGGGCAACGGTGCAGTTTTATCTCATTACATAACCAGAAACTATGCAAATTTTGATAGCATTCAGTTCCTAAGAACTGGGAACTGTGTATATACTATTACATAAAAGGAGGGATTTCAAATGTTGGAGATCGAAATCAGAGCGATTGTGAACAACAAATCAGAATTAGCGCAAGCCCTGGAGAAGAAAGGGTTTGTGAGTGAAAAGGAAACCATTCAGCATGATATCATGCTGGATAAGCCAGATGCCAGCCTCTTTATATCTGGAAGGAAAATACGGATTCGCATAGAGGATAATGAGGCCACATTAACCTACAAAGGGGATATTAACAGGGACAAAAATGTTTCAAAAAGAATGGAAATAAATCTCCAGATCGGGAAAGAAAATGTGGGAGAGTATGTGACATTTTTAACGGAATTGGGATATCCCGTTTGCTTTCAGATAAAAAAGGAAAGAAAGGTAATGAAGAAAGGAGAGATAGCGGTGACCTTCGATGAATGGCCTATCATCGGATGTATGATGGAAATTGAAGGGCCAGAAGACAGTATAAAAGCCCTTGCCGCAGAGATTGCACCGGACATTCGATTTTCCAATTATCGCCTGAAGGAATTATTTGAAAACAAAATGAAGGAGACGGGCAAAGCTTTGGAGGAGCTCAAGCAAGAATACTTTACAGAAACACAATTTGATCTAGGTAAGATAGAATTAATTGTCGGATAAAATAATGCAAAAGGGGATTTGTGTCAGGTGACAGGAATGAAGGACAAATCCCATTTTGCATGAGATACTAAAAGGGGAAGAAGTATGGATTTATTTGTTGATAATTTTAAGAAGGCGCTCAATATATTTGAGGATTGTGGGGAAGATGAAACTGTAAAGGACAAGACAAAGGCGGAACTAAAGGCCGAGCTAAAAGCGGAGCTGGAGGCAGAGGCAAGGGCAGAGAAGGTTATAACAGCTGTTAATAGTTATGCAGTGGATAAAATGAGGGCAGAAAATGTCATTAATCTGTTTTTTGCAGATCATGGATGGAAGCACTCTGAGCGTCTTAGTAGATATGCACTTTTTATGATGGAACACCTGAAAAAGGAGTGTAGGGAGGAATTTCAGAAGAAGGAATGGGACAACATGGTGGTTCTTTTGTGGACCGCTCTGGCTTTGCATGATATTGGAATGAATGATATCGCAAAGAATGAAGAAGAACTGATAGAGCTAATTGTAAAGCAGGCGGGAAGAATCGATCATGTCGGAAAGTCAGGAGAATGGATATCCCGGATCATTGATCATATTGATGAAAAAAAGGAAATGAAAGATAAGACTTCAATTGAGCCGTTTGTGGAGGCATGGAATGGTTATTGGAGCGGTGAACACCAATTAGATCCGATCACAGCATTGAGAATTGTGAAAGACATTGTATTAATGCATGGAGAAAGCGAGAACTGGCTTGCTCCAGAAAGAATGGGTTCTCTGGACCGAAATGTGTTTGAGGATATAGATGAGAACCTTAGACATACATACAAAAAAGTAATAAAATACAGTGAGGCCATATTGTGCCTAAGTGATTTGCTTGATATTTGTCCGGAGAGAATGAATATTTT
>CANRZC010000093.1 GCA_947644185.1 uncultured Acetatifactor sp. | reverse complement strand
ATGTATTGATGTAAGGCCGGAGATTCCCGATTTGCGCTCCCTGTCTACTATGAGAAGGGTGGTGTTGAAAGGTATAACATCTTTCATGCCTCTGTACTGGTACGCCATGATGAAAATCGAAAGATGTATTTGTATGACTTTATGGATATAAAAAAAGAAACAGGCAACTCGCTTGAGCTATGAATGCTGTACACGACACAAAACCCGCTTCTCTTTTCTATTATCTTATGCCATAAAAATAATTTTGTCAAGATATAAAAATGTAAGGCCGGAGCTCTCCTACCCGCTTGCAGAACTCCCGGAAGAATCAGGAGGATTCTTCCGGGAAATAAATATCGTACCATACCAGAAAAGCATACACAGCCCAAAGCTTCCGGTTGGTGTTGCCGCGACCGCACCCACGGCCGGCCAATAGCTCTTCCAAGGCCTCCTGGTGGAAGAACTTTTCAGCAGTGGGTGAATGGAAAGCCTTTTGAATAGCAGCATCTCCCATCTCAGAGGTGAGAAAATGTCCTAGAGGCACCGGGAAACCCAATTTCTTGCGGCTGGCGCTGCGCTCAGGCAGATGCCGCCCAGCTACCTTTCGAAACAGGTATTTTGATATCTGCCCCTTTTGCTTATACTCTGGGGGCAGAGATTTGGCTACCTGGAAGACCTCCCTGTCCAGATAAGGGACTCTCAGCTCCAGGGAATGGGCCATGCTCATTCGATCTGCCTTCTGTAGGATATCTCCGGGCAGCCAGTGGAGTAGATCGATGTACTGCATACGGCTGGCCTCATCCAATTCCTTGGCGTCCTGATAATCCTTTTCTAGAAAGCTTTGGGGGGAGAGAGCATCGGTCTTACATTTCAGGAGCTTTTTGCGCTCTTTTGCAGTAAAGAGATTTGCGTTTCCAATAAATCGCTCCTCCAGCGACATGGCGCCCCGCAGGAGAAAGCTGCGGCCTCTGACATTGGGCAATCCAGAAGCCATTCTGGCGATTTTCTTTCGCAGGGATTTGGGCAGCTTCTGGTACAGGTGCAGGGAATGGGGCTCACAATAGATACAGTAACCGCCGAAGAATTCATCGGAACCTTCACCGGACACCACTACCCGCACATGCCGGGAGGCCTCTCTGGAAAGGTAATACAGTGCCACTGCAGAGGAATCCCCGGAGGGTTCGTCCATATAGTACATTACCTCTGGCACGGCTGCCCAGAATTCCTTTTCGGAAATTCGCTTATTATGCTGCTCTAGCTGTAACTCTTCCGCCAGTTCTCTGGCCAGAGGGATCTCGTTGTAGTAGCCATCCTCTTTCCCATAGCCCACGGTAAAAGTCTTATCCCCTGTAAATTCTGCGGCGATGAGGCTGGAGTCCACGCCCCCAGACAGAAACGTCCCTACCTCTACATCTGCAATCATATGGGCTTTTACGGAGTCTGCAATGGCGCTGTCCAACTGCTTTACCCATTCCTCCTCCGAGGCTCCCTTTCCCTTCCTTGGATGCTCAGGAGTCAGCATAGGTACAAAGTATCGCTTTACAGATATAGATGTATCGCTGAGCTGATAGGTCAGAGAATGCCCGGGCAAGAGCTGTCTAATGCCCTGGAAGAAAGTCTGCTCCAAAACGGAATACTGGAAGGAGAGATACTGCTCCAGCGCTTCCAGGTTCAAGTGTTTTTCATAGGCAGGATGCGGCAGAATTCCCTTGATCTCAGAGGCGAAGATGAATCTGCCCTCCGAGGTGGTGTAATAAAAGGGCTTTATGCCAAAGGGATCTCTGGCAGCAAAAAGAGTTTGGGCCTTCTCATCCCAGATGGCAAAGGCGAACATTCCCCGCAGGTGCTCCGGTAGATGCTCTCCCCATTCCTCATAACCGTGGAGCAGTACCTCCGAATCTCCCTGGGTAGAAAAGAGGTGCCCGGCACGGAGCAATTCCAGCCGCAGGGCCTGATAGTTGTAGATTTCCCCATTGAATACCAGCACTTTATCTTTGGTCTCATTTATCATGGGCTGGCTGCTGCCGCCTGGGTCAATGATGGCCAGGCGTCTGAAGCCCAGAGCCGCATGGTCCGAGAGCCAGCTTTTCCCCTGGTCAGGCCCTCTGTGGGCCAAAGCGCTCATCATCTGCGCCAAAATTTCCTCCCTGGGGGGGTAGTTCCTTGAAAGGTGTTCCCTGGCGCCAAATTCGTCCTTCTCTATAAATCCGCATATCCCGCACATTTCTCCATACTCCTTTGTCTTTCAGTAGTTCCTCGTGGTATGGATATCAGTTTAGTAGATGGCTGTTTCATATTGTCAGCAATTCTGTATCAAATTTGTTTCAACTTGTAAACACTTCTACATATGGCGGGGCCTGCGCAGTCTGCACCTGGCAGACATTGCACCGTATCTCTACATCTCCAGGATGATGCACCTCCTTTTTGTTATGTCCTGTCCCTCATAGGTTTCCAGCAGGATTCGGCGGGTCTCCTCATCGTATTCCATGCCGATGAGGTTCTGCAGATTTTTGTACAGAAGCTGTCCCTCTGAAGCGCCCTGGGGATAGAGGTAGAGATCCGCGGACAGGATTCCCCAGTACCACTGCAGGTTTGTGGGAATACCGTTTTCCGAGATATATTGTTCCACGGAGTGCTCATCGTTGCTATTCAGCTCAAAGCCATTTTCAGTCTCCTGTATCAGCACGGCCAGGATATCCCCAGAGGGTAGGGGCTGGAAGTCCCATATCAAGTTCGGGAAAGAAAGGATATGCTCATTACTGTGGTCCGTGAGACCTGCGTAAAACAATGTGGTGGGATTGGAAAGATAGTAGACTGCATTTCCGTCAGCGGTATAATGGTACAGGGGATAGGGCGTTCTCTCATAGCCGGACAGATACCATTTGGTACAGGCAGGGCCTTCCGTGGGAGCCGCCTCTTCGGTGAACAGGGACACATCGGGCCTGATCTCCAGATCCGGCAGGGCAGGGCTTTCCATCAGGCTAAGTAGGTCGTCACCCTCCCGCAGCAGGCTCATGAGCCTGGGTCCTTGACTGTCTGACAGGAGTTTTGCATCCCAGACCTGACAGTCCACGTCCTCATTTCCCCTGGTCAGATCCGCTTTGTAGAGCACCTGGTCCGGCACCAGGAGCCTGGAGGCGGGGGCTGCCACCCACCAGTAGGCGTCTTCCCTGGAGGCGGTCTGGCTGCAGTCATATACGGGGATGAGCGGGGAGAGGCTACAGGCTCCTGTGGCGTCAAAGGTCACCCATCTGCCGTCTGGGGAAAAGGAGCCGATCAGCCCGTCAGGGCCATCGTACAAAAGCAGAGGCTCCTGCACCCCGAATGTATAGAGCCAGACCGTGAGCTTGTCCCAGAAAGCGGATCGGATATAGACCAGGAGCTGCTTCCCGTCCGGGGAGGGCAGAAGCACTTCGATATACAGATCCCCCTCCATCTCGCCGCCGCCAGGATTGTTCCAGCGCTGCCAGGCCTCTGGAATTTCCTGGAAGTCTCCGAACACATCGTAGAAGCCATATCTGTAGTCTACCTGCCTGTACTCCAATGTTTGATGGTCCTCCTGGTGGTTCAGGGAGAGGATATGGATCTCATTCTCGCTGCAGCCTGACAGGAATGCGCTCTTGCCCAACCCCGACAGGGTATCGTAGGAGTAGGTATAGATCCTTTTCACCGTGTAATCCGCGGTGGCTGTCTCTCCCTCCACCTGGCTCTGGGCAGGGGAGGCAGAGGGCAGCAGCATGGTCTTTTCCTCCGGGGCGCAGCCGGCCAGCACCAGAGTAACGGCCAGAAGCATGGCAGCAGCCAAAGGTAGGGTGGCGCCCAAATGCTTAGCCGCCTTCAGGGGCAGGGGGGGCATGAAACCCAGTATGCTGCTATGTGCCCTGGCGGGGGGCCCGCTTAAAACCTGGCGCTTTCTTTGGTTTTGAATGATTTGATTGGAATGCCTGGGATGGGTCATGATCTCCTGCCTTTTCTTCATTTCGATTTCTGTCCTCTTGCTTTTCGTTCTCTCGAATCCTGTCCTTTCGACTCTCATTTTCCGAATACCTGGCTGCCTCGGAAATCTCCTTCAGACGGATATAAAATACGGTCTGGGCATTTGGCTTGCTTTTTACACCGATAATGCCGTCATGCTCCTCCATGATCTTTCTGCAAATAGAAAGCCCTAGGCCAGAGCTTCCCTGTTCCCTGGAATAGGTCTTGTCCACCCGGTAAAAGGGCTCAAAGATCCGTTCCTGCTCCCCCGGCGCAAGTCCCTTGCCCTGGTTTCGGACAAACAGCCATACATACTCCTTTCTTCTGGAACCGCTTATCAGAATAGTGCTGTGGCTGTTTCCGTATTTAATGGCATTGTCCACCAGATTGACCAGGACCTGCCGCAGTCTCTCTCCCACACCCATGGCCCATAAGGGCTCGGGAAGGTCAGTCTGGATTCGCATTTCGTAGCGCTCCGCCTTGATCTCTAACGCCTGGGCCACACTCCTTGCGATGTCTGCCAGATCCACAGGACGCATTTCCATATAGATCCCCTTGTCGGACATTTCCAAAAGCTGTAGCACCATTTGGTGCATTCTGGTGCTTTCCTGGAGGATCTGGCGCAGTCCCTGGCTGCTTAATTGCTTATCCTCTCCCTGGTCTGCCTCCAGAAGCTGGGCGTAGCCCTGGATGGTGGTTAAGGGGGTTTTCAGCTCATGGGTCATATTGTTGTAGAATTCCTGGCGGCTGCCCAAAAGAGATACAATCTGCTCCTTGTCCGCCTGCATCTTCTTAAACTGTGACCCAATAGTGGCTAACATTACACTGAAGTTCCTGGATAGCTCCCCCACCTCATCCCTGCGGCCAGAGTCCGCCAACTGGGCCAGCATCTGCATATCCACCTGCTCCTTTGGCAGATCCCGCACCACCTGGCGTGTGATCTCCGTCAGCTTTCCAATGGGGACTAACAGCCTGCCTATGAAAAAGGCCAGCAGCAGGAATATCAAGGCGTACACCACAGCTGTGATCTGATAGACTAGCTGCTCATTTTGTTTGATCTGGAGGTAGAGTCTGGAGGTGTCCACACGGTACCGGATGATACCGATGGTGCGTTCCTCAATGGTTACAGGCATAGAGAGATATACTAACATGGTGTCTGGGTCCGGGTAGGTCATGGTAAAGGCAGCGTTCCCCTGGATAGCTTCCGAAAGGTCTGTCCCTACCTGGTCCTCCTGTATCTGTCGGTTTCCGATTAGATATTCTCCTTTGGTGTCCAGTATGCTTAGACCCTGGCCACCTAAAATGCGCAGCTCCGAAACAATATCCTCCGCAATCTGGCGAAAGCCTTCTTCGTCATTGTTGGCGCCATGGAGCATGAGAAGCTGTCTAATGTAGACTAGCGTATTCTCCTGGCGGCTCTGAAGCTCCCGTATAATCTGTGCCTCCAGGCTCTGCCATAGTTTGGTGTGGATACCGCTGCTAAGGATGCCACCGCCTGCCAGAAAGAGGCTTAGGATGATGAGCATCATTTGCCCCCGCAGCCCTATGCGGTATGGTCCTTTACTGGGGGACATATTTGTACCCCACGCCGAAGACGGTCAGCAGCATCCCCTCAAGCTCAGCCTTTTTGCGAATTCGCTGGACATGGATATCCACTGTTCTGGTGTCGCCAGCGAAATCATAACCCCATATATGATCCAGCAGAGCGGTTCTGGTAAATACCTGACGGGGATGCTTTAAGAAGCAGATGAGCAGCTCATACTCTTTTGGGGTTAAATTCAAAAGTTCCTCCTGCTTATACACACTGTGCTCCTGTTCTATGACAGTCAGATGCCCACAGACCAAGGGCTTGTTCTCCGATCCCCCCTGGGCTTTGTCAAATCTGCGCAGGATGGTGCGCACCCTGGCCACCACCTCCCGCAGATCAAAGGGCTTTGTAATATAATCATCCGCCCCGGACTCCAGGCCATAGAGCTTGTCCTCTACGCTGCCTCTGGCCGTGAGCATGATGATGGGAATCCTGTACTGTTCTGTGAGCATCCGGCATACATCTACGCCAGTGATATCGGGAAGCATCCAGTCCAGGAGCACCAGGTTCGGAGGGTCCTTTTGGGCCATGGCAAAGCCTTCGCTGCCTGTGTAAGCGCACTGCACCTGAAAGCCTTCCTTTTCGAAACCATATTTTAAAATCTCCGCAATTGGCTTTTCGTCTTCAATGACTAAAATCTTCTTGTCTTCCATTTGCCTTTCCTCGCCATATCCTTTGCCTTTGTTGTAAAGGTATCTTACTTTATAAGTATAACGCGGATGTCTCTGAAATGTAAAGATGATGTAACAAAAGTCGTGTGCAGCTGCGGCTTGACAAATGGAAGTGTGCGACATATACTTAAATGAGAATGATTCTCAAAATCGTATTAGAAAGGATGACAGATATGGCAGACATTATCATAATTGCAGCGCTTATCGTGATTGTAGTTCTCATTGTGCGGGGGCAGGTAAAGCGTCATGCCAGAGGGCAGTGTACCGGGGGCTGCGCTGGGTGCTCGGGCTGTGGCCACAAATGCAACAGAAAATAATATTCTTTTTTCAAATTTGTCTTTTCCTAAAAAGAGGAATATGCTATACTAATTTTTAGAGTGCGAAAAGGGAAACCGAGGTAAATATGTCAGAGCGGAATATGCCAAAAAATCATATTTCGAAAGAGAAAATTCCAGTAAAAAAGGCCGCTGGAAAGGTGACCAAAGCCGCAGAGAGTGGAAAGAATAAAGAGGCAGCCAGGGCAGGAGACAGGGAAAGGCATTCTCCAGGGGGCAATGTACCCACACAGAAAGGGCACACCGGGCATAGAATATGGATAGCGCTGTGGATGTTACTCTGTGTGATCCTGCTGCTTCGGATATGGGATCTGAATCATACCATAGATACCCTGAAACTTAAGAACGATAAATTGACGCGAATTGTGCTGGAGCAAAGGGATAAGCTAGAGCTCTTTGCGGAGGCGCTGGAGACAGGGCAGAAGGATGACTCCCAGGGAGGCGAAGAGGAAAAGGGGCAGGATAGTGATGCCCAGAATGAAAGCAGCACGCAAAACAAAGGAACCAAGGGGGCCCAGGGGGAGGCTACAGCGGTCAATGGACAGGGGATCGCCCATAAGGTCTATCTGACCTTTGACGATGGGCCCAGCGCTTACACCCAGGATATTTTAGACATTTTAGAGGAATATGGCGTAAAGGCTACCTTTTTCATAGTGGGCAGGGAAGGTGCCCAGGCGGAAGAGACCTTGGAAAAGATTGTGGAGGCCGGACATACGTTGGGAATGCACTCCTACACCCATGACTATGATGAAATCTATGCATCTGTAGACAATTTCGCAGCAGATTTGGAGCAGGTGCAGGATTTTCTCTACGATGCCACAGGGGTGAAGAGCACCGTGTATCGGTTCCCTGGAGGGAGCTCTAACACGGTCAGTGATATTGACATGAGCGAATTTGCAATGTATTTGGACAGCCAGGGTGTGCGTTTTTTTGATTGGAATATTTCTTCCGGGGATGGGGGGAGCTTTCTCGTGCCTGTGGAGACTTTGATAGAAAACTGTACGGCCACCATCAAGAATCATGAAACCTCTGTGGTGCTCATGCACGATGTGGCGGGAAAGACCACCACCAGAGAGGCGTTGCCCAAGATCATTGAGACGATTCAGGCCATGGATGACACGGCGATCCTGCCCATCACCAACGATACGCCGGTGATCCAGCATATAGAATGGCAGGATGAGGAGAAAACGGAAAGCGATTCTGTGCAGAATGGGAACAGAATCCGAAAATAAGAAAGGATGTGGTGACAACGCAGAGGATATTGTTGAAGCTAAGCGGGGAAGCCCTTGCGGGTCCAAAGAAGACCGGATTTGATGAGGAGACGGTAAAGCGGGTGGCTGTGCAGGTAAAGGAGCTTGTAGACCATGGCATTCAGGTGGGGATTGTCATCGGTGGTGGGAATTTCTGGCGGGGTAGGACCAGTGAGAACATTGACCGCACAAAGGCGGATCAGATCGGAATGCTGGCCACGGTGATGAATTGTATTTATGTGTCAGAAATTTTCCGCTCTACAGGAATGCAGACCAGTATTTTGACCCCCTTTGCATGTGGCTCCTTTACCACACTGTTCTCAAAGGATAGGGCGGTGAAATATTTTTCAGAGGGACAGGTGGTGTTCTTTGCAGGGGGCACAGGACATCCTTATTTTTCTACAGATACCGGCGTGGTACTGCGTGCTATCGAGGTGGAGGCAGAGGTGATTCTGTTAGCAAAGTCCATTGACGGCGTGTACGATGACGATCCGGCCAGCAATCCCCATGCGAAGAAATACAGTGAGGTTACCATCGACGAGGTGATTGCGAAGAATCTGCATGTGGTGGATATGACAGCTTCTATTTTGGCCAGGGAC
>CANRZC010000092.1 GCA_947644185.1 uncultured Acetatifactor sp. | reverse complement strand
TGTTATGAAAAAGTGTGGGTTACATTTTGTAGGGTATGGAAAGCTTCAGAAAATAGTACCCTATACCACAAGGCCTATCCGGGAAGGAGAGCGGGAGGGTGTGGAATATTTTTACACAGACGAGGAGAGCTTTCAGCTGCTGAAACAGCAGGGAAAGGTCATTGAGGACAGAGCCTACCACACCTACCACGGCCTGTGGCGATATTTTACAGTGAATGATGCGCAGATACAGGACACCGGGAAGAGCTATCTGATGATAGGCACATTAGAGGCCTATCAAAAGCTGCAGGCCTATTTCGGGAGGGACAGACTGCTTCCAGTGCTGTTGGAATTGGAGGACGGGCTGCGCCTGCAGAGGGCGCTTTCCAGAGAGCTGTCCCAAAGGCATCCGAAATACGAGGAGATGTGCCGCAGATTTCTGGCGGACAGTGAGGATTTTTCAGAGGAAAAGATTGGGGAGGCCGGCATTACAAGGCGTTTTGTAAACGATGACCTGGAAAGATGTCTTGCTGAGATCAGGGCATATATTCTACAGGGAATTTCAGGCTAAAGACTCCCAGAAGGTATCACGCAGGAAAGGAGGCCAGGCAAATGGATATAAAGGTGACGCAAGTGGGGCAGAGTGCTCCGGTAGAGCAAGTACAGAGCGCACAGCCTGTGGACGGCAGCTTTAAATTCATGCTTGCCAGTCATGTGGAGGGCGCTGAGCTTCAATCCAGACTACAGAGCCTCATGGAAGAGATTACCATGCAGGGAGACCGGTTGGCGAAACGCCGTGACGTAAAGGACATGAAGCATTACCGGAGGCTGGTGAAGGAATTCATGAACGAGGTGGTGACCCATTCCCATGCTTTTTCCAGGGAAAATTTTTTAGACCGGAGAGGACGTCACAGGGTATATGGGATCATCCGACTGGTGGACGAGAATCTGGACCATCTGGCCCAGGAGCTGATGAAGGACGAGCAGGATCATCTGGCAATCCTCAATACGATTGGGGAGATTCGGGGATTGCTTTTAGACATATTCACATGAGGCAGGGCAGTTAGGGGACAAAACAGGAGGGGTATTATGGCGGGATTTCGGGATATTATTGGGCAGCAGCAAATAAAGGAGCATTTGCAGAACGCACTTTCCACAGGGAAGGTTTCCCATGCGTATATCATTAACGGGGAAAAATCTTCTGGGAAGGAATTTATTGCAAAGGTATTTGCAATGGCGCTGCAGTGTGAAAAAGGAGGGACTGAGCCCTGTCAGGAATGCCATTCTTGTAAGCAGGCTCTGTCAGGCAACCACCCGGATATTATAAAGGTGGTCCATGAGAAGCCTAATTCCATCGGCGTGGACGATATTCGCTCACAGGTGAACAGTGACATAGCAGTGAAGCCTTACAGCAGCGCCTATAAAGTGTACATTATAAATGAAGCGGAGAAGATGACAGCCCAGGCACAGAATGCCATCCTAAAGACCCTGGAAGAGCCGCCAGCCTATGGGGTGATTCTCCTGCTGACCACCAATGCCAACAGCCTGCTGTCCACAATCCGCAGCCGCTGTGTGATGTTGGATATGAAGCCAGTGGCGGACAACCTGGTAAAAGAGTATCTGTGCAACAAGCTTCAAGTGCCGGATTACAAGGCAGAGGTGTGCGCTGCCTTTGCCAGAGGAAATGTGGGCAAGGCAAAGGTGCTGGCTACCAGTGAGGAGTTTGACAATATAAAAGCCGAGGCTTTAGCGCTCTTAAAATACATACAGGATATGGACCTGAATGAAATTGTGGCAGCTGTAAAGAAGGTGATGGAGTACAAGCTGGAGATCAAGGACTATCTGGATATCTGTGCTATCTGGTATCGGGATGCCCTGCTGTTCAAGGCCACAAATGATATGAACCATCTTATCTTCAGGGAGGAAATTCAGGCATTGCGACGGACTGCCCAGCGCAGCAGCTATGAAGGGATTGAAAATATTATAAAGGCGCTGGACACTGCCAAACGGCGTCTGGATGCCAATGTGAATTTTGAGCTGGTTATGGAGCTATTGATGATGGCGATTCAGGAGAACAGCTAGAGGCCATAGATATTTTCCAAGATTAACTATGGCCATTTGGGGCGGAGTGTGTTAGAATAGCACTGCATCCGTTTTAGAGGAGGGCATATTTTGCCACAGTGAGGTAGATAGATGATTAGAGTAATCGGTGTAAGATTTCGGACAGCGGGTAAGGTTTATTTCTTTGATCCGCTAGGTTTTGAGATAAAAAAGGGTGACAATGTCATCGTGGAGACAGCCAGAGGAATCGAGTTTGGCACAGTGGTAGCAGGTATCATGGAGGTGGCAGAGGAAAAGGTGGTGCAGCCCTTAAAGCCTGTGATCCGCATTGCCAGTCAGCGGGATGTGGAGCAGGAGGCTGCCAACAGGGACAAGGAGAAGGAAGCCTTCAAGATATGCCTGGAAAAAATCTATGAGCATGGGCTGGAGATGAAGCTGATTGATGCGGAATATACCTTTGACAATAACAAGGTACTCTTTTATTTCACAGCAGACGGGCGTATTGATTTCCGGGAGCTGGTGAAGGATTTGGCCAGCATCTTTAAGACAAGGATTGAGCTGCGCCAGATTGGCGTGAGGGATGAGACGAAGATAGTGGGAGGCATTGGCATCTGCGGCCGTCCGCTGTGCTGTCACAGTTATCTGGCAGATTTCATTCCAGTGTCCATTAAAATGGCAAAGGAGCAGAACCTGTCCTTAAATCCCGCGAAGATCTCCGGCGTGTGCGGCAGGCTTATGTGCTGCCTGAAAAATGAGGAAGAGACCTATGAGGAATTAAACAGACGACTGCCTGGAATCGGGGACTCTGTGACCACAGAGGAGGGACTAAAGGGTGAAGTGCAGAGTGTCAATGTGCTGCGCCAGCTGGTGAAGGTGGTGATAAATGCCGGGGATGAGAAGGAAATCAAAGAATATCCGGTAGAAAAGCTGCATTTTAGGCGCAGACATAGCAAAAAGGAAAAGATGGAGCTTTCCAAGGAAGAGCTCCAGGAGCTGGAGCGCCTGGAGGAGGAAGAGTGGAAAAAGCAGGAGCAGGAGCTGGCAAGTAGAGTAGAGGAAGTAGAGCGGCAGAATACCAGGAACAAGCAGGGAAGCCGCAGACAATCCAGTCAGCACCCGGGGGAGGAACCCAAAACTGCAGGCAACAGACAGGAGACAGATCGGAAGGCCGGCCCTCGTCCTGAGGGAGGCCAGAGACAATCGGGTCAGAGATCAGGAGCGCAACAGCGGCAGAGTAACAGACGTTCTGGAGAGGAGTCAAAGCAAGGGGCGCAGCATGCTGAGGCAAAGCCAGCCCAAGAGGAACGCTCTGGTGGCAATAAACGCCGCCATGACAATCGAAGACGTCAGGACAAAAATCGCCAGAATGGCCAGGAGAACCATGACAGCAACCAGAGCGGAAAGAGCCGCTATGACAATCGAAATAAGCATGGGGCAAGGTCTACAGAGGGACAGCGGGGATCCGGAGATGGTCAAGCTTAAAAGAGAGGAACGGGTGGACGAGCTGCAGCGAAATGGTTACCGCATTATCCAGAACCCCAGCAAATTCTGCTTTGGGATGGATGCTGTGCTTTTGACAGGCTTTGCCCGGGCCAGATCCTCGGACCAATTGCTGGATTTGGGCACTGGCACAGGTATCATTCCGCTTCTAATGGAGGCAAAGTATCACCCCGCCCATCTGACAGGGCTGGAAATTCAGGCGGATAGCGCAGATATGGCGGCGCGAAGTGTGGAGCTCAATGGCCTTTCGGAAAAAATAGACATTATCACAGGAGATATCAGAGAAGCAGATCATATATTCCCGTCTGCTTCTTTTGACTGTATCACATGTAATCCGCCCTATATGATTGGAAAGCATGGAATTGCCAATCCAGATGCACCAAAGGCAATTGCCAGGCATGAGCTTCTGTGCACCTTTGAGGATGTAGCCAGACAGACGGAGAAGCTGTTAAAGCCTGGGGGCCATTTCTTTTTGGTGCACAGGCCATTTCGGCTGGCAGAAATTATCACTGTGTTGGTGGGGCATCATCTGGAGCCAAAGCGAATGCAGCTTGTGCACCCATATGTAGATAGAGAGCCCAACATGGTGCTGCTGGAAGCAGTGCGGGGCGGGCGGGCTAGGATGACCGTGGAGAAGCCCTTGGTTGTCTTCCGAAAGCCGGGGGAATATATGCCGGAGATTGGGGAGATCTATGGCTATTAGCAGGAAAAGGATGAGAAGTTGGGAAAAGGCGGATAGCGGGGCTAGAAAGGAGAGGCCATGGCTGGAACTTTGTATTTGTGTGCCACACCTATCGGGAATCTGGGGGATATGACCCCGCGGGTCATTGAGACTTTGCAGGCAGTGGATGTGATTGCAGCCGAGGACACACGCAACAGTATAAAGCTGCTGAACCACTTTGACATCCATACACCTATGACTAGCTATCACGAATACAATAAGGTGGAAAAGGCCAGGCTGCTGGTGGAAAAGCTGATAGCAGGTCAGGACATTGCACTGATAACGGATGCGGGTACACCTGCCATCTCGGACCCAGGGGAGGTGCTGGTGCAGCTGTGCCAGGAAAATCATGTGCCAGTGACCAGCCTGCCAGGGCCCTCAGCCTGCATTGTGGCGCTGACGCTGTCGGGCTTGTCCACAAGGCGTTTTTGCTTTGAAGGCTTTTTGCCCAGGGAGAAAAAAGAGCGGCGGGCGATTCTGGAAGAGCTGATGGGGGAACAGCGCACCATGGTACTTTATGAGGCACCCCACCATTTGACAGGTACCCTGGAGGAACTGCTTGAGAGGCTGGGAGACCGAAAAATTACCCTTTGCAGAGAGCTGACCAAAAAATTCGAGACTGTGATACCCACCACCTTATCCAAAGCACTGTCTCTTTATGAAAAGGAAGAACCCAGAGGCGAGTATGTGTTGGTTTTGGAGGGAAAGAGCAGGCAGGAGCTGCGCCAGGAGGAAATCGCCTGCTGGGAGTCTATGACCATTGAAGAACACATGGCATATTATGAGCAGCAGGGGATAGACAGCAAGACAGCCATGAAGCAGGTGGCAAGGGACAGAGGGGTAGGGAAACGAGAAATATATGCTTATCTGCACCAGGAAAATGACGGGTGAGGGTGGGAAAAGGAGTGACCTATGGCAGCGAATAATTGTGACACTTGTGTCAACTATGTGTATGATGAGGAATATGACTATTATTATTGCCTGGTGAATCTGGACGAGGATGAGATGTATCGATTTCTATCGGGAAGCCAGAAAGAATGTCCCTACTACCGGCTGGATGATGAGTATGGGGTAGTCAGGCATCAGATATGACAATAACAGATGAAAACAAAAAGAACCAGAAAACGACAATTTTGCCGCTTTCTGGTTCTTTTGATTTTCCGGGATCTGCGTGGTATATATTTTTGCGCAGAGACAATAATAAGCTTGTATTCACATGACGCAAGCCAGCGGCCATAGCTTGCTTTGAAAGGCTTTCTGTCCATGGGATACAGCCCTGTTGATGGAGAAGGAACGCATATAAGTTTCAAGATGGCAGGCACCTGACAGGAGGTGTAGCCGGGAAGAGAGGTATGGAAATGAGCAATATTTCAGAACTGGATTTGCAGAATCTGCGTCATCTCATAGGCGGATTCGACACAACCCACTGCAAGATGCAGGCTTATGCAAAAGAAGCCCAGGATCCACAGATCAGGCAGTTTTTTGAAAAAGGTGCCCGGTCTGCTATGGACAACAAGGAACAGCTGATGAAGTTTTTGAATTGACACCAAGTGGAATGAATTCCAGAATGAGAGGTAGAGACATGCAGGAAAAGACAATGGTAGCAGATACACTGGCAGGCATCAATGGTGAGCTGACCCGGTATGCAGGCATGATTGCCCAGTCTGAGAACAAGGAGCTGAAGCAGACTTTAAAGCAGATCCGCAATGCCTGTGAGCAGTCCCAGGAGGAGCTTTACCAGATCGCCAGAGAAAAGTCCTATTATGTGCCCGCTAGCAAGGCCACTGCAGAGGAAGTGGCCCATGTGAAGAGCCTGTTCACCCAGGGGACTCTGTAAGAGAATAGGTAAGGCACAGCAAAGATAGGGGAATGACGAAAGGCGCTCAACGGGCATAAAGCCTGGGAGCGCCTTTTTCATACCTATGGACATGCTGCAAGAAAAAAATGGAATTATGGGTTCAAAGCAAGTTTATATCTTTCTGCGCATATGTTGATAGAGAGAAGAAAGCATTCTGAAAGGTGGTATGAGAAATGCTGAATGGCATCTGGGCAGGCATGATATTGCTTGCAGTGATATACGGGGCAGCTACAGGACATATGGAAGAGGTGACCAATGCGGCGTTGGACAGCGCGGGAGAGGCCATCTCCCTTTGCATTACCATGGCGGGGGTGGTGGCGCTGTGGATGGGGCTGATGGAGATTGCGGGGAAAGCGGGGCTGGTGGAAAAGCTGACCAGGGGCATCAGGCCCTTTTTGCGTTTTCTGTTTCCGCGGATTCCCCAGGGGCATCCGGCGCTGGGGTACATAGCCACGAATATTATTGCCAATGTGCTGGGGCTGGGGTGGGCCTGTACGCCGGCGGGGTTAAAGGCCATGGAGGAGCTGGCGAAGCTGGAGGCACAGCGGGGGAACCCGGAGTACCTGGAGGCGGAGAACGGGGAAAGGGGCGCCCGGGAACGGACGCATGGGCAGACAGGAACGGCGGGAAAGAATATCTCCAGGGAAAGGAATATTCAGGAGCGAAAGTATGTGCAGACTGTAGCGGCGGGAAAGCGCTTAGGAGGAGCCGGGACAGGAGAAAGCTTCCGGCAGCAGGAGCCCGCAGGCCGGGGCAGGCGGGCCAGCAATGAGATGTGTATCTTCCTTATTCTGAATATTTCTTCCCTGCAGTTGATTCCGGTGAATATGATTGCTTACCGCAGTCAATATGGAAGCGCGAATCCCGCGGCTATTATTGCGCCGGCCATTGCGGCTACTTTGGTGAGCACGGTGGTGGCGATTGTGTATTGTAAAATCAAGGACAGGGGAGGAAAAGCAGTATGAACGCATTGGCTCATCTATCGGATATTGTGATTCCCATCCTGATCTTTTTCATTGTGGGCTACGGGTTTGTCTCAAAAGTGAAAGTATATGAAACTTTTTTGAAAGGGGCAAAGGACGGCCTGAAGATTGTGGTGGACATTGTGCCCACTCTCATCGGGCTGCTGGTGGCGGTGGGGATGCTACGGGCGTCTGGCTTTTTCGAGATGCTGGGGACAGTGTTCGGCTCCGCTACCGCAGCCGTTGGCCTGCCGGCCCAGTTGATGCCGCTGTTGGTGGTGAAGCTGTTCTCCTCCTCTGCGGCTACGGGGCTGGTGCTGGATATCTTTCGGACCTCCGGGCCGGATTCCTATGCGGGGATGCTGACTTCTATTCTGATGAGCTGCACGGAGACGGTGTTTTATACTATGAGTGTGTACTTCCTGGCGGCGAAAGTGACGAAGACCCGGTTTACCTTAACTGGTGCGCTGTTAGCTACTTTGGCGGGGACGGCGATGAGTGTGGTGCTGGCCAGGTGGATGGTGTGAAGCGTTCGGGGAACGGAAGATGCATTTTCTGAATATATATGCTGAATACACATAGGAATTTTGTCAATAATTATTTGACGGACAATAATGATATAGGTATAATAAAAGCATGAGAAAAATGGCTTTTATAATGCTATTGGATATACAAAATGGAAAAAGCCGAAAAAAGTCTTAAAATACGTTAAGAGGTAAACAGTATGGAATATAAAAGAAATGAGATTGAAAAAGTGATTATTCATTTGACCGACAATGACAACGTAACAAGTGCTTTTCCATTGACACGGCAGGATGCGGAAGATACCCTTGTATGGAGCTTTCAGGACGAACAATTTTGGATAGAAATTATTACGGATAAAGAAATAAAGAAGATAAGACATATCAAAAAAAGTGATACAATAACCGAATCCCAGGAGGAGATCAAACGAAAGTTTTCCGATTCCGTTTTTGAGAACAAAATGAATCAACTTATTAACATGGAAGACGGGTTTGATGACGCCGATGAAGAGGAGGAAAACGAAAGTGTAAAATACAATCCATACAATCCGAAACTGATACGCGTTGATACAAAGCCCTTTTCGATTCGACAGATGAACGAAATGATCGAAACGAAAGATGTTGACCTTTCGCCTGACTTTCAAAGGGGATTTGTATGGAATGACATTACAAGAAAATCCAGATTAATAGAGTCTCTTTTGCTGAGAATACCTATTCCGGTATTTTATTTTGCGCAGGATGAGGAAGGGCTGTTTCAGGTTGTGGACGGGGTGCAGAGACTGACGGTCATCAATTCGTTTATGAAGAACGAATTCAAATTAAAAAATCTGGAGTATTTAGTAGAATGCAATGGTAAGTATTTTAATAAGCCAGGTGATAAGGCAGGCAGTCTCGAAGATATGTATATAAGGCGTATAGAGCAGACACAGCTATTTGTGAACGTAATTGATCCGCAGACCCCCGGAAAGGTAAAATATGATATTTTTAAGGAGAAAGTATCATGGCACAGATTGAGATTATTTTAGAAAA
>CANRZC010000091.1 GCA_947644185.1 uncultured Acetatifactor sp. | reverse complement strand
GGGAGTGCGGTTCGTTCGGAGAAACTGAAAGAACTCGATGGACATGACTACTACAACTGCTGTCATATCTATTACCAGATTAACGGACAGGAGCGTTACCTTTGTTGACAACATTTACAATACCATTCATGAGGACAATGCAAAGAAGTATCTGGAGGACAATATTCACCTCAATTTAGCGGGTAGAAAAAAGGTAGCTGAGCGCTTTGCCTATGCCCTAGACTACTATAATCAGAATGCCCAGGAGGAAGTCAATTGATATCTGGAATGACTAATTCCTCCTGCATATTCTGGTATATCATGTAGCCCTCCACCACCCCAAACTGTACCCAGCCATAGTCCTCTGGTTTACCCTTGATTATCTGGTTGGAGCGGAATATCACATAATGGCAGTGATATTCTTCGATCAAGGGCGCCAAAGCATCCATCTCAATGATCTCCTTCTCCATCTCATCCCGGATTGGATGCAGAAAATGCCAATTCCCCATGGTCATCTCCCTGCCATAGGGCATGCAGGTAGTGGGGGAATACTGGCGCACATACTGGGTCAATTCCAGTGGAAACACTGCCATGACCTCCCGGCCCGGCACATTGATGGCGTCACAGATTTCCACCACCGCATTGGGCACATGATACAGATTCTCTGCCCGGGAAAAGGAGGGACTGTTATAGATAAAGCTGCCAGATACCCCAATGATTCCCGCCATACACAGGGCGGCTACTTCCGCCCACCGCTTTCCCTGTCTCTCTCTGAGTTGCCCATAGACCCCAGTGCAAGTATATGCTATGGTAGCTGTCATGGGTAGCAGCCACAGAAATCTCCAGTAAATCTCATCCTCTGCCAAATAGTACAGCAGCTTTGCAAACAAAGGATTGAAAAACAATGCCAGCAGTACCAGTGGCATATAGAGAAAAACAATCCTCAGGTATGTCTTTTTCTCGGTTATCCACAGATAGACCAGTGCCAGAAGATAAAAGATTACGATCAAGCCAGTTCCCATATATCCAAGGAACGCTCTGCTCACACTACTCCACATATATCTCCCTCCGTCACTCCAACATTATATACAAAAGTCCAAAAGCAATACAGGGAAGACAGCAGAGTAGCAAAGGCAATACCACTTTAGGTCTCTTCAGACAGATAGCCCCCAGCAGACCGCAGACTCCCATTGGCACACAGATCAGGAAGGTCCCCATTGTACTGCACATACAGCCAGCTGCTGCAACAGCCCCTAACAATAGATAAAGCTTTACCGGAATCTTTTCGCTGTTTTGGAGCCTTTTTAACAGTTCCAAGAGCAGATAGATCAAAAAGGGAATCACAATGCTTCCCAGTGTTGCCTTTCCCTGCCGGCTTCTGCCTATCAGAAAAGTCTCTGAGGTATAGACAGAATAATTTCCAAACAAAATCAGAATTGCTGTAAATACTAAAAACAAAGCCCTTTTATCACTGTGTTCCGGGAAGAGAAGAACGCTGAATAAATAATAGATTCCATAGGCCATGGCGATCAGCACCACCGGCAGCACCACTTGAGCCACCACCACAGTCCGCATTCCTGACAGCCTGGCCAGAAAAGCGATCCAGATGGAGAAGGAGGCCAGAGCATGCCTGCGATCTAGCGGCGTGGCCCCTCTAGCATAGGGATAAATCTGAAACATGGTGTCTGAGCTCTCTGCCAGGGAAGCCACAGACACATAGTAGGCATCGTCTGCATCGTTAAAGGCAAGCCTCACTGCCTGCACTAGCTGAAATACCAGCAGCATGCCAAAAACTACCCAGAGCCAAATGCCTTCGCTGGGCCGCTTTTTTTCCCATTCCCTCTTTTTCCAGCGCCTTGTTTCCAAAATCACTGCCAAAAGGGTCAATATTGCCACATATCCAGAAAATACATTCACCAGGCAGCTTAGCTTCTGCTCCATTAAAAGCAGGGGCACATAGAGAATCTGAAATCCTGCCCACAGCAAAAACTGCCCACTTACCCAGCGAAAAATCAAACCCTTGCTATGGTTGTGGGGCTCTACACACAAGCCTCCCACAATACCGGGCACCACCAACAGCAAAAGAATCAAAATCAATAGTTGAACCACCACCGCACTCATAACCCTTTCTGTCCCTCTGCTTCCTTCCCCGCGGCAGGCGCTCTCAGCCCTCCTTTGCCCAGCAGCAAAAGCGAACCCACCAGCCATAATTGGTTGACAGCTATGGTCTCTCGATAGTCCATCTTCCCGGCCCCCCGCATGGTTAAAAGGAGCACCAGAAGACCTGACAGCACACAGCAGATTCCAATAGGCAGCACCAATTCTCTCCACAGCTTCTTTCCTTTGGCAGGGTCCTTCGGGCCACTTTGGGAAATCCCCTTGCAGAGAGCCAGGCAAAAGGAAATCAAAAGCATCCACAGAAACCACCAGCATCCATAGTCCACGTAATCTCTGGTGAGAATCGGTGTGTTTTCTCGCATGATTTCATAATTCCTGCCACTGTAGGAATCATATGCCTCTCCTGCCATCTGCAGCGGAAAGATGACTGGCGTCACCACATATCCCAGCACATCCCAGCCTATCTGGCGTATTATCATAGACCTATGATATTGCCAGCCTATTTTTGCCATTTGCTGATAATAGTTCCTGGCTGCCTCTACTCCCACTTGACTCTCCAGATTCTCCTGAAACAGCTTCATATTATCTGGCGATAAAGAAGCCTCCCATACTACGGATTTTGGCACTATCTGTAGCGCAGCCTCATAGCGGTCGAAATCATTCCACAGCGTGGGCCAGGCGAAGCGACTTGCCAAAGCGCCCTCTATACTATAGCCTGCACATTGGCGCCGGTCACTGTCCACTGCCCCCGATAGCCCTACAAATATTGCAGCACAGCCAAGGGCAGCCAGCACCTGGCCCACAATCCGCCTTCTGCCAATCTGCAGGAGCGCCAATAGAAGCAGCAAAAAGGCTGAGCCCATAAGCGAGTAGGGCTGAAGGGCCAGATGGCACTGGAGGGCAAAAGGAAAGGTCAAAAGCACCAGCCCTCGCCACAGTGCAAACACCATCCCTGCCGGCCATAGCTTTTGCAAGAAAAGAAAGCCTGCGAAAAATGCTGTGAGCAGCTGCAAAGAATATAGGATCATGGGATTTCCTCCCAACAGCCAGAGAATTCCACGGTACAGGGCAGACTCCGGCACGCCGAAATCCTGAACCTGTCCGAAATTACCCCATATCCAGCAGACACCCAGGACTATTTGAATGCTAAAGCCTATGAAAAGCATTCCCTTTAACACCATACATACAGACAGCGCTGCATTTTTTACATATCTCATGGACACTCCTAACTCCATGCCTTATTGATAAAACGCCCTGACCTTTTCGCTGATATAGTCCACCTGATCCAGTTCCAGTCCATAGTACATGGGCAGGCGCAAAAGGCGCTCACTCTCCCTTGTGGTGTATCTGTCCTCCCCATGGAACCGGCCAAACTTCAGTCCTGCAGGCGCAGTGTGCAGGGGTATATAGTGGAAGACTGCATGGATCCCATTGGCTTTCAGGTAATCAATCAGCGAGGACCTCTCCTCGATATCTCTGGTCTTGATATAGAACATATGCCCATTGTGCACACAGCCCTGGGGCACCACGGGCAGCTCAATCCTTCCATCCTCTGCCAGGGGCTTTAAGTTCTCATAGTATCGATTCCAGATTGCCAGTCTGGCCTCATTGATTTCCTCCGCAATCTCTAACTGTGCATACAGGTAAGCCGCATTCATATCACTGGGCAAGTAGGAGGAGCCATAGTTGATCCAGGTGTATTTGTCAATCTGTCCCCGATAATATTTGCTGCGGTTGGTTCCCTTCTCCCGGATAATCTCCGCTGCCTCCACATTCTTCTCGTCTCGGATCAAAAGGGCGCCGCCCTCGCCCATGCTGTAGTTTTTCGTCTCATGGAAGCTAAAGCAGCCAAAGTCCCCTATGGTGCCCAGTGCCTTTCCCTTGTAGGAAGACATGATTCCCTGGGCAGCGTCCTCTATCACTGCCAGATGATGCCTGTCTGCAATGTCCATGATGGTATCCATCTCGCAGGACACCCCTGCGTAGTGCACTGGCACAATGGCTCTGGTTCTCTCTGTCACTGCGTCCTCAATCAGCTTCTCGTCCAGGTTCATGGTGTCTGGCCTGATATCTACAAACACAGGGACTGCCCCCCGGAGCACAAAGGCATCCGCTGTGGACACAAAGGTGTAGGCCGGCATAATGATCTCATCTCCAGGCCCGATATCCGGCACCAATAGCGCTGCCAATTCCGTGGCATGGGTGCAGGAGGTGGTCAGCAGGCATTTGGCTGTGCCAGTCTTCTTCTCAATCCATTCATTGCACTTCTTGGTGTAGGCCCCATCCCCGCAAATCTTCTGATTCCTCACACACTCCTGAATATAGCCCATGGCCTTTTCGGCATAGGGCGGTACATTAAAGTTTATCATACTGTCTTCCTCTCCTCTTTCTTTTTTTGAATATCTCCCACAGTTCTACGAATGATGTATTTAGGGCGCCCCTTTACCTCCTCGTAGATTCTGGCAATATAATGCCCAATGATTCCCAGACTCAGCATCAGAAAACCGCCGATGACTAAAATCAAAAGGATGACGGTGGTGAAGCCCTCCACAGCAGTCCCTGACAAATATTTCGCAAAGGTCTGGATGAACAATCCTATGCTAAACAGAATGGACACCGTTCCCATGACAGTCACCATCTGCAAAGGCAAGGTACTGAAGGAGGTGGCATTGGTGATGGCGTATTTCATCAGGCTCAGAGAAGACCATTTGCTCTCCCCAAACTGCCTCTCCTGCACCTCATAAGACACATATTCCCTGCGAAACCCTGCCCAAAAGCTCAGGGCTCGGAAAAAGGTATTCCGCTCTGGCAGCCTGAGCAGCACATCCACCACCTTCCGGTCTAACAGCTTAAAATCTGAGGATGCGTTCATATCCATCTTGATGAGCTTGCTCATGATTTTGTAAAACAGCCCTGCGGAAAGCTTGTGGTACAAGCTTTCCTTTCCCCGATTCTCCTTGATGCCCTCCACCACCTCAGCACCGTTTTGCCACAGCTTCCACATCTGGGGGATCACCTCAGGGGGGTGCTGTAAGTCACAGTCCATAACCACCACAGCGTCCCCGGCTGCCAATTCCAGTCCTGCAAAAATGGCAGCCTCCTTTCCAAAGTTCCGTGAAAACTCTATCCCCTTCACCTTTTCGTTTTCCTGTACCGCTTTCTCTATCTCTGCAAAGGTGGCGTCCTTCGAACCGTCACTGACAAATACGAGCTCGTAGTCAATAGAATGGCTGTCCAACAATTCTGCCAATACCTTTGCGGTATTGGGGATATTCTGTTCTTCATTGTAGGCTGGCAGCACAATGGATAAAAGCATTTTTTCTCTCCTAAATTTCAGCGATTTACGTTTTCGGTTTTAATGTACATAATTCCATCCATAATGCGAATGGAATCCGGCCCTGGGAAGCTGTCCATAGCAATATAAGGCTCAGACTCGTAGATGTCCTCCATAGCCTCCTGGGGCAGAATGTTTAAAGTGGCCCCCAGGTAATGCCTGATAAACAGTTGATAATTCCGGCCTGTGTACAGCAGACAATCACCATTCATGCCTATCATATTGGAGGTCACAGGCAGTGTAATGTCTGTCACCGGAAACTGCTCATCCCCTACCACGCCAATCATGGCAATGGGGATCCCCTGATAGTACCCTGGGGTCTGCTCAATTCTATCCAGCAGTCGCACACAGTAGGCATAGGTTTTCTCATATCGCTTTTGCAGATTGGAATAGGCAATATTGTCTGTGACACTGTAGCAGAATACCAAGGTTCCCCCGGCCAAAAGCCCTATCCATTCTATCCAGGCGCCTTTTTTCTTTCCCATGTCACAGCCGCTTATCAGCGCCACTGCCCCGATGGCATACAGGACCCACTGATACCGCATGAGCAAATGGTAATTTACAGAGGGGGAAATCACCAATATCACATTGGTGGCTATGGGCAGGAACACAAGCATCAATCCTATTATACCGAAAAGGATGGGATTCTTCCAGTATTTTCTCTTCCAGAGCATTGCCACCACCAGGATTCCTGCCAGTATTGCCAGAAGGCAACATGCCACCAGGGAAAACACATTCTGGAACAACACATTTCCTTTCAGAGAAAAGCCAATGAAGTCCCGGTACATTCCACCTAGCCCAGCAAACAGTCCCTGTGATAAAAAGCCGCCGCCTTCCAGACCGTCAATTCCCTGATAGTGATCCAGTTCTTTTCCCTGCACCCGCAAAAGTACCTGCAGGATACACAGGTAAAGCCCTGCGCCCAGGATTCCCATGTAGAGATAACGCAATGCCCCACACAGTTTGTCCTTGAGAAGCGAACTTTTCCGTTCCGCCTCCTCTCCCAAAAACAGCATCCAGATAGCAAATAGAGACAATATCATGGCAAACGACAGGTATCCCTGATAGATTCCCATGCTAAAGGCCAGACACAAAGCACCTGGCACAAACCCCCGCCTCCATTTTTTTGTAAAAAGCACAGAGAGTATGGCCAGCAGCAGAGCCAGCATATAACCATCCAGGGTATATACATAGGCAAAGGTAGAGGCCAATGCGGGAAAGGACACCAGCAGGCCGCTGACCACCATTACCGCCCAGGATTTTCGGATCTCTAAAAGCTCACACAGGGCTGCTGCCGAACAGCTCAAAAGCCCTAGCCCTAAAATGCCAATCAGCCAAGGCAGCGTATAGTAGGAAGAAAAGCCGCAGGCCACTGATAGAAACCATCTGCCTGAGGTGATCATATTCTGGTCAAAATACATGCTATCCAGACCATCGTGATTGGGGATATCCGAGATCAGAACGGGCATATGAATCAATAGTCCCAGCACAAAGCAGGTCAGAAAAGCCAGCTTCCATTCCCGCTTTATCTTGTGATATAATGTTTGAAATACCTGTGTGGGCGCCACTTCCTATCACCGCCTTTTCTTTTGGCATAGCCTTATTCTTTCTCTTCTGTCCGAAAGAGGTCGCAAATTTTTTCTGTAATCATTTCCCTGCCTGCTTCATTGGGATGGAAGCCGTCTATGGTGTATTGCCCCCAGTTCTCCAGGCTCTTCTCCTGGAAAAAGTTGTGATACAGATCCACTACTTCTACATGGAGTTCCTCTGCCAGTCCCAGTTCCGCATTTACATAGTCTTCCAAAAAGCCGCCGCCATTATCTACCTCTTCACAATTTAACCCCTGCGGTGTATACCAGGCGTAAATAGGTGTCACCAGTATAATCCTTACCTCAGGATTTCGTTCCCGCAGGTCTTTCACAGCGCTGCGTATGGCCCCCAAAAAGGTGTATACATCATAGGGCTCCTCCCCATTCTCAATGGGCGCTCCCCCATTGTAGTCATTCAGCCCCTTTCCGATCACAATGACCTTCACCTGTGAAAAGTCAATCTCTGCCAGACCGTCCACAATCTCTGGAAATAACTCTGTATTGCTCTCCCGAATTCTGACAGACTGCTGTACAGTAAAGTCCATGCTTCGAATGGCCTTTGTAAGTCCTGTAAGGGACACAGAGCCCTTTGCCACGTCCAGCCGCCTCTCCTTTTCCAGCCTTGCAGCACAGGTTCCCCCCATGGAGGCATTGTATACGGACATATCCAGCGCATCTGCCAGTCTGTCTGGAATGGCTGTCATATCTCCAATATCCGTATATACGCTGTCTCCAAAGACCACCATGTCCACCACCTTCTGTCCAGTCTGCCTGCGACTGTGGAAGGTGGCGGCAAACAGCACAGCGAACCCCAGAATAGCGCTCAGCCCCCATAGAACCATTTTCCTATCAAGCCATCTCTTCATGCATTCCTCTCCGTTCCAAGGTAATACCGCCGTCCTCCACTCGGTACACCACATCACATTTTTCAATGGTCTGGAGCCTATGGGCAATGATGATCAATGTCTTTCTGCCGTGGAGCCTATTGATAGAATCCATAATGGCAGCCTCCGTGTCATTGTCCAGCGCTGAGGTGGCTTCGTCCAAAATCAGCATCTCCGGATCATAGTACAGCGCCCTGGCAATTCCAATGCGCTGTCTCTGGCCGCCAGACAGTCTGATCCCCCGCTCGCCAATGCCCGTATTCAATCCCTCTGGCAGAGACCGCACAAAGTCGTCCAGCTGTGCCTCTCTGAGCACCTCCCAAATTCTGGCCTCGTCCATCTCTTCCTCCCGGACCCCAAACGCCACATTGCGGCCAATGGTGTCATCCAGCATGAAAATCATCTGGGGGATATAGCCGATATTTTTCAAAAAGCTCCGGTATTTGGTCTTTACATCTACGCCGTCTGCGTAGATTCCCCCACTCTGTACCTCCAAAAGTCCCAGCAGTATGTCCACAATGGTGCTTTTCCCTGCACCAGAGGTACCAACGATTCCCACGGCAGCGCCCACCTCTATGGTCAAATTAGCGTGGTCGAAAATCTTTTTATCCGTATTGGGGTAGGCATACGTAATGTTTCTTAACTCAATGCAGCGCTTCAGCGGAAGCTTCTCCAATCCCTCTTCCGCAAAAGACATATCTACCTTGTTGTCGTCAATTTCATACTGTAGGTTGTCGCTGACCCCCATGAAAAAGGGTTCAGGGCAAAGCAGGTGTATGGGTGGATACATA
>CANRZC010000090.1 GCA_947644185.1 uncultured Acetatifactor sp. | reverse complement strand
GGAGAGTATATTGCACCCAAATGCTACCTACCGCTATCTGATTGGGAAAAGCCTAATCCAGCTGATCCGTTAGAGAAACCGCTGTCTTTTCCTCCATATTGATTCTCTCTCGAATCACATATTGTGGCGAATTGTTCAGGCTAATGTAAATGCGTCCAATATACTCTCCTATCAGACCAAGCATCAGCATGATCATGCCGCCGAAGAATACCAGCGCAGACATCAGAGCGCTAAATCCTGTGGGAACAGCAGGGTTAAACAGTCTCTTTAAGATGGTATAGAAGCCATATAAAAAGCCTGCCACAGCGCTGACGCCCCCTAGAGCTGTGGCAATCCGCAGTGGCTTTACCGAAAAGGCTGTAAAGCCATTGAACCAAAGGGCAAACAGCTTCTTAAAGGTATAGCCTGAGGTGCCCTCCTCCCGCTCTCTGTGATTCACAGGCACATTTGTGATGTTCCTGGTGGCCCGCAGCACCAATCCTATGATGTACGGATAAGAATTCTCATAGCGTATCATATCCTCCACCACAAACCGCTTCACAGCGAAATAGCTGGACAGATACAAATCCGCTGGCTTTCCCAGCATGGAACGGGTCATTCTCTCATTTACTTTGCTGCCCAGGTTGCGAAATGTGGAATGCTGCTTGTGGTCGTATTGGGCATACACAGCATCGTATCCCTCCTCCAGCTTTTCCAACAGCTTATCCACCTCGTTGGCCGGGGTCTGCCCATCATCGTCCAGGCATACCACATAGTCCCCGTCTGAATGCCGAAGACCTGCCATCAGGGCTGAATGCTGGCCAAAATTTTTCGCAAAATCTATGCCTTTGATATAGTCATGGGCTTCACAGAGCTTGCGAATCGTGCCCAATGTATTGTCTGGAGAGCAGTCGTTCACCAGAAAAACATCGTACAGATACTGCTCCATTGTCTGCATTTTCTCTTCTATCTCTGCTATCACATGGGGAAGCGTATGCTCCGATCGATAGCAAGGAATCACAAAGCTAATCTTCTTCATCTGTTCTGACCACTCCTATTCTTTCCTGCCGCACCTTCTCCTGATTTCCAAAGTAGCATAAGCCCTCTAATATCTTCGGTAAAGCACTGCATATTCATTTCCCACAATTTTCTCATATTTCATCTCCAGGCATCTGTCCTCTATGGGCCCTCCTGGCACCACGCACAGGTATTTGCTCTTGAGCGATTCCAGATTTTCCATCACATATTCTGCAGTACAGCAGCTAATGCCAAAGCCCCCAGGCAGAGAATATAGATATTGCCATCCTGTGTACACTATGCCCTCTGGCAAGTCATCTGTCAATACCCAAATGACAGTATTGTCATAATTTGGTTCTTCCCCTAATGTCAGGGTAAGCTCTTTATCCACGGCTTCGTGAAAGCTTTCCATGCGCTCCACCACTGCCTCCTGGACAAAATCCGGCTGGTAAGCTTCAAATCCAGCTTCCCTGTAGAAAAAGAACCCGGCGAACACCACGCCCATGAAAACTGCCTTCTTAAAATACGCAGTGTTCATCCTGGCAATCACCAAAATGCCCACCACCAGAAAGCCCAGCATATGCTTACATCCGTCAAAAAAATTGCACATAAGCAGCACTGCCCCCAGCATCCCCACAAAGGCAAATGTCAGATGCACTTCCAGCGCCAGCTGCCCTGAAAGCTTCGGATCCGCCTCTTTCTTTGCCTTGCCTCTTCGCCAGGCGAAAAAGTCCCGAAGACTCTGGTAGAACAGCAATAGCAGCATGGTCATATAACAGCAAAAAATCCCTCCGGCTGCAAGCCCCTTTGTGATCCCCTGCTCCATGTAGCGCAGGAATTCCTTGCAGGAATAGTACAGGGTGCCAAAGAAATTGCGAAGTCCCCCTATCAGGCCCTTCTCAAAGAATGTAGTCAGCCAGCTCATGTCAAAAAGAGGGCGGAAATACTCTGCTGCCAGAAAATGATTGATCCATGCGTAGATTCCTAACACCACCGCAAAAATCGCTGTTGTCCCCAGAATTGCTTTCCACCTGGCAGCGCTCCTGGAAATCCAGAAATACGCCGGAAGCAGCAGAAACAGAAACAGATAGGGCCGCATCCATGTCAATAATCCTGCCAGGGCAAACAACAGCCCCAATAGCCACTTGCTCTCCTTTCGCAGGTAAGCCAATGCCACCCCATAGAAAAGGATCAGCAAGCTAAAGCAAAAGATCTCAGGCATACAGCAGAGCATGTACCAGGTAAAGGGCTGGAACAGGAAAAAGAGAAGGGCTGTGATGCCCAACTGCTTCCAGTCCGGCTTTGCCAGCAGCCCAAACAAAAGCATGGCCATTGTGAGCAGAAAAATATTGCACAGAATGGGCGACATGAGATTCCAGCCAAATACCAGCCCCCAGAGCACCCAGGGAAGCATTAGCACCGGACTCCAGGCAGCGAAGGAAAGCCGCAGGGCATGGCTCTCATTAAATCCAAAGTACCCTTGGGGAAACCCATAGTGTAAAATTGCCTCCACTTGTTTGTAATAAATCAATTCATCATTGCGCTCCGAGGTGGGCAAATAGATCTGGCTGATACTCTGTCCCTTTGCAGCACAGTAGATGGCACAGGCCAGGATGGGTAGACAGGCCAGAATGACTGCCTTCAGGCATGTGCCCCGCTCACGCTTCCACCATGTTCTCAATCCATTGTCCTTCATCCTGCTCTCTGTCATCTCCTGTCTCTCCACCATTGCCATAACGGGCATACCTGCCGGCCGGCATGAAATCCCGAAACCCTATGCTCCCGTTTCTTCTCCTGGAGCCAGCGCCGCCATCCAAATAATATCACGATATACCCCGTCAATGCGCACATCATCCCGCAGGCAGGCCTCTTTTACAAAGCCTGCTTTTTCGTAGCTGCCAATGGCCTGGAGGTTATCTGAAAGGGCCCGCAGATAGACCCGATGCAAGCCCTCCTCCTGAAAGCAGTAGCGAAGCATCAGCTTTGCCGCCGCCGTGCCGATCCCTCTGCCTCGGGCATTCGCCTCCCCGATAAAGATACCGTACTCTGCCTTGTTGTGCTGTCTGTCAATATCCCGGATATACACACTTCCCAAAGGCTTGTCTGTGGCCAGATCGCAGATAATCATCTGCACCACATTTCCTGTCTCTATCTTATTTTTGATCCAGCTCTCATGGCTCTGCCTGGTAAAGAGCTCCTGATAGATAAAGTTCTTCCGCACAGCATCCTGATTTCGCCATGCCACAATCAAATCTGTGTCATCATAGGTCAGTAAACGCAGATAAACGCCTGCCTCCCTGTCGATATATTCCTTCATGGAAATCTCCTTGCACTATCTATTTGTCTTCATTGTATCGTTCCTTTTCGGAGCTGACCTTTGTCAGACGATATTCGAAGTCGCGTCTGTCTTTCGCCCCCAGGACCTCCAAAATCATGCCTGCAAAGAAAGACTGGATGCCTGCTAAAACCATGAAGCCACAGACAATCAGCGTAGGGAAACGGGGCACCAGCCCTGTGGTCAGATACTCCATAAAAATAGGAAGCATAAAAACCAATGCCACCAACACCAATAGCAGGCACAGGGCCCCAAAGAAACGGGCCGGCCTATAGTTTCGATACAGCTGCAGCATCTTCCGGATCACCCGCATACCATCCCTGTAGGTATTTAGCTTGGATACGCTGCCCTCCGGCCGATCCCTGTACTCCACCACCACATTCTCTACCTGCATGTTATAGTTCACTGCATGGATGGTCATCTCTGTCTCTATCTCGAACCCTTTGGAGAACACCGGAAAGGTCTTTACGAACTCATAGCTGAAGGCTCTGTAGCCTGTCATAATGTCCTTGATGTCCGTTCGGAACAGTCCGTTGATCCCTGCCCGCATCAGGCTGTTTCCAAAATTGTGAAAAGGCCGCTTATTCTCGGTAAAATAAGTGGAAGAAAGCCTGTCCCCCACCACCATATCCGCCCCCTGCTCCAGCACCTTGTCCGTCATCTCTCTGGCACAGTTCAGGGGATAGGTGTCATCTCCGTCAATCATCAAATAACAGTGGGCATTGATTTCCCGAAACATTCTGCGGATCACATTTCCCTTACCCTGCTTTCGCTCATAGCGGATCACAGCCCCCTGGGCCTTTGCCAGCTCCACGGTCCTGTCTGTGGAATTATTGTCATAGACATAGACCACAGCCTCCGGCAAGGCCTCTCGCACATCCTTTACCACCTTCGCTATGGTCTGTTCCTCATTATAACAGGGAATCAATACTGCTATTTTATCCATCTTATATTGCCCTCTCCTGTCCGCCTGGTCTATTTGCGGTAATACGCAACTATCTTCTTCACAGCCCGGATAACGTCATCTGCGTCTGCGTCTGTCATCCCATAATGCAGCGGAAGACTCATCACTTCCCCATAATACTGCTCCGCATTGGGGCAAAGCCCCCTTTGGTACCCAAGCTTCTCGTAATAGGAATGCCAATAAACCGGCAGATAATGCACCTGTGAATAAATATTTTCCCCGTGGAGCGCATCAAAAAACTGCCGCCGGTCGCAGTTTAATCTCTCCAGCTTCAAGCGCAGGATATACAGATGCCGCACCGTGTCCGACTCCGGGATCTCACGCTGCACCGTCACCTCTGGCACAGAGGCAAAAGCCTCATCATATCTGGCCACGATTTCCTTTCGCCTGGCCCCGAACTTGTCCAGCTTTTCAAATTGGCTCAACAGAAGAGCCGCCTGGATGTCTGTCATCCGATAGTTAAAGCCCAGCTCTACCTGCTCATTGTACCACAGCGCATCCGTGGGATGTACCATCTCATCCCGGTTCCTAGTAATACCATGGGCCCGCAGGCGCAGCAGTCTGCGGTATTGTTCTTCGTCATTGGTGGTAATGGCCCCGCCCTCGCCGGAGGTAATTGTCTTCACTGGGTGGAAGCTGAAGCAGGTCATGTCCGCAATGCTTCCCACCGGCTGTCCCTTGTACCGAGTGCCGATGGCATGAGCTGCATCCTCAATCAGCGTCAGTCCATGCTTCCTGCAAATCTCCCCTATGGCCTCATGCTCTATGGCCTGGCCAGTGTAGTCCACAGCTACGATCCCCTTGGTGCGAGATGTAACCAGCCTCTCAATGGAAGCCGGGTCGATATTGTAGGTCTCAGGGTTGATATCCGCAAACACTGGCTTCGCCCCACAGTACAGAATGCAGTTGGCTGACGCAGCGAATGTGATGGGGCTGACAATGACCTCATCCCCCTCCTGAAAGCCTGCCGCCATTGCCGCCAGATGAAGGGCTGCCGTGCCATTGCTTACCAACACAGCATACTTAGCCCCTGTGACCTGGCATAGCTTCTGCTCTGCCGCCTCTATCTTCGGACCACAGGTCAGGTAGTCGCTCCTAAGGGTCTCTGCCACTGCCCTGATGTCCTCCTCGTCAATGTATTGTCTTCCATAGCTGAGAGGGCGCTCCCGCACTGGGTCTCCCCCATATATGGCCAATTGCTCCATTACTCACATCTCCTTTTGTCTGTCCGCGGAACTTCTGTTCGCCTGGCAGTTCATTTGGTCCTATCATAACATATCATTCCTGAAAAGGCAATTCGTACTTCTGCTTGTCCTCCACAGAGATATTCTTGCCCAGCTGCACCTCTATAATCTTCAGCTCGCTGTCTGCCTGCACAGTGTGCCTGCACCCCGCAGGCATGGATATCACATCTCCAGGAGACACCCTTCTCCAGACGCCGTCTATAGCAGCCCTTCCCTGACCGCTCATAACGGTCCACACCTCGTCCCGGTGTTCATGGCTGTGATAATAAAGCCCGTGTCCAGGCAACAAAACTATTTTGATGATCAAACTATCCTCCTGGATGTCCAGCACAGTAAAGCTTCCCCAGGACTTTTCCGCATACATTACCTGTTGCTCTATTTGTTCTACATAGGGCTTAATGTAGCTGCTCTGCTCCTTGTCCGAAATCAGAATGCCATCGCTGCTGGCAGCGATGACCATATCCTTGCAGCCCATGCAGAGAATGGGAATGTTCAGCTCGTTTACCACATGGGTGTTCTCGCAAGTCTCATTTAACTGCACCCGGCCCAGCGTATAATCAGCCATGGCCTCAGAAAAGGTGTTCCAAGTACCTAAGTCCTTCCACTCTCCCTTGTAGCGCAAGACCCGGATCCCTTTCTCCCGCTCTGCCACAGCATAGTCAAAGCTGATCTTTTCCATCTCACCATACCGGGCATATAAGTCCTGATAGTCTGTAAATTCCATTCGTTCATGGGCCTTCTGCAGCAGATATCCCAGTTGAAATGCGAATACGCCACCATTCCAGAGAGCTCCCTGGGCAATATACTTTTTTGCCGTGGCCACATCCGGCTTTTCCCGAAAGGTGTCAACCCCGCTGACAGGGTCGCAGGAGTCGGGAATAATGTATCCATACTTTTCGCTGGGATAGGTGGGCTCAATCCCCATCAAATACAGATTTGTCCCTGGATCCCCAGCCATGTCCGCCATTTCCTTCAATGTCTCAAAGTAGGAGGTATCCACATAAGGGTCCACCGGACACACTACCACTGTCTCGTCTTCTCTTACGCCCTGTATATCATGGAGATAGCTCACTGCCAGACATATGGCTGGAAAAGTATCCCTGCGACAGGGCTCTACACAGACATTCACCTTGTCTCCCAACTGATTCTTGATCAGACTCACTTGCTTTTTGCCTGTGGCTATGGTGATCTGTACCTGTGGATCTACTGTGGTAATCTGGCGGTAGACACGGCCCAGCATAGACTCAAAGCCCCCTTTTTCGTCAGAGAGCATCCGAATAAATTGTTTGGAGCGAATGTCATTGGATAAGGGCCACAGCCGCTTGCCGCTGCCTCCAGATAATAAGATAATGTTCAACGTGGGACCTCCTTATTCTGCCTTTTTCCCCTACTGCTTTGTGCCTATAGTAATTCCTTACACCATTCCAACGCTGCCCCAATCACCTTGTCCATGTCATAATACTGATAGCTGCCCAGTCTGCCCCCAAAGATGACTTTTGCTTCCCTTTGGGCTTTTTCCTTATATTGGGCATACAGCCAATTGTTCCGCTGATCATTTACAGGATAGTAGGGCTCATCCCCCTTGTGCCATTCGCTGGAATACTCCCTGGATATAATGGTGGTGGGCTGTTTGCCAAACTCGAAATGCTTGTGCTCAATGATTCTGGTGTAGGGCACTTCCCGCTCTGTATAATTTACCACAGCATTGCCCTGATAATTCTCCATCTCTAGCTCTTCTGTCTCAAAGCGGACGCTGCGGTATGCCAGAACGCCCAGGGAATAGTCATAGAACTGGTCAATCATACCAGTATAGATGATTTTGTCAGCCAGCTTGTCCAGCTCCTCCCTGTGAGCCAGATAATCCACCTGCAGACGTACCTGAGTGCCCTCCAATAGTTTCTCCACCAGCCTGGTATACCCCCCTATGGGGATTCCCTGGTACGGATCATTAAAGTAATTATTGTCATAGGTAAATCGCAACGGCAGGCGCTTTATGATAAATGCGGGAAGCTCACGGCAATCCCTGCCCCATTGCTTCTCTGTATATCCCTTGATCAGCTTCTCATACACATCCCGGCCCACCAGGGAAAGGGCTTGCTCCTCCAGATTCTTTGGCTCTGTGATTCCCAGATCCGCAATCTGGGATGCAATAATGTCCTGGGCCTCCTTTGGCGTGGCAATTCCCCACATCTTGCTAAAGGTATTCATATTGAATGGGAGATTGTAAAGCTCCCCCCGGAAACGGGCTATGGGAGAGTTGATGTAATGGTTGAATTCCGCAAACTGGCCTACATAATCCCAGATTTTAGGATCCGAGGTATGAAAAATATGGGCCCCATACCGATGAACCTGGATGCCGTGAATCTCTTCACAGTACACATTTCCAGCGATGTGATCCCGCTTTTCCACTACCAGACATCTCTTGCCTTTTTTCTTTGCCTCCTGGGCAAAGACCGCACCGAATAGTCCAGCGCCTACGATAAGATAATCATATTTCATTTTTCCTCTCCTCCTTTGGAGAACTTTTTGGATTCGCTCCGTTTCGTGAAACCATTATAGCAGATTATGGCGGGAATTCCAACTTATAAATTGACCTGGCGCAGGGAGATAGGGAATGGAGGCAATGGCGGGAGATTCTTGGGGAGAGGGGCTTTGGAGCTGGAGTTTTTCTGAGAGGGGATGATCTGCTGGCGTACATTTTTATCTGAGAAACTGAAAACAGCGGTCTGACCGAAGTCAATGCCGCTGTTTTCGTTTCCCCTTTTACATATTCTATTATAAGACGTAATCGACTTCTTGTAAAGAGAAATCCGTCGACAAATTACGACAATTCTATACTGGGCCCCTATTATCCCTTTTCTTCCTTAAAGCTTTTTGAATAATCTCATCCATATTACTTTCCTTCACTTTTCCCCCTTCATATTTTTGCACTTGAAGCACTGCAGGTAAAGCCTTTCTCAACAGACATTCCTTATCTCGCTTTCTATAATATTAAACCTCAGAAATTCGGGAATTGCCTCTTTTAAACACTGTTCTTTCATATCAAGGGAACCATCCAAGTTTGCAGCAAGAACAACATTCCACGGATATAACGGTTCTGACAGTGTACAATTCCTTATATCTTCATAATCATTGCACAATGGGAGTCCATTTTCCCTGCTTAAATAATCTACCATAGCCAGAAGATAAAAACTTTCC
>CANRZC010000089.1 GCA_947644185.1 uncultured Acetatifactor sp. | reverse complement strand
CATGATTTTCGTTCTCCTTACTTTTGTTTTCATGCAATATATTTGTTTTTTGTCTCTTTGAAACAGTCAGTGCTCCAGCCTCATGCCCACGCCCATGCTCTGTATAAAAAGCCTTTCCCATGGCTGTCTGCCTGCATTCATTTTATCAGAACCCTCCTGCGCGCTATATCAGGATTCCAGCAGATAATGACACAAATCCGATGATTCCTCTCTCAGACTGCCCCCGGACTCCATGGCTGCCAGCCGCCCTCTCTTAAAAAGTTACAATTCACGGCCTTGCCGTAAACTGTAACATGATATGCAGTCTCGGGATTTTCATATAAATTCCCCATGAAAACACCTGGCGGCGGCACCCAGTGAACAATACCCTTAAAAATCCTCGCCCATGACAAAGCGGGTCATGGCGTTCATATACTCCTCCGTCTGGGCATCCGTAAACGCGTGGGTGGCATCCTGAATCAAAAGCAGCTTTGCCCCTGGCACCTGGCTCTCCATATAGCGCGCTACGCCCTCGTAGTACAGAGAGCCCGGCACCGCATACACCAAAAGCGCGGGCACGGAGATTTTCTTCAAATCCTCTCTGTCACTTTGCAGCGCAGAGAATCCTGTTCTCCCCCTCCCGCAAAGTCTGCCTGCTGCCGTCAGGCAGGCAGAAGACCCCGGACAGTCCCTTTGGCAGCGTCACCACACAGCAGATGCCCTCTGTATCGGGCCCATACCGAAATTCCACTGCTCCCTTTGGCGTGGCTGCCCGCCCCTCCAGTTCGTTCAGATACTCCAGATGGGGTTTTACCAAAACCGTCTTCCACCCAGGCTCTCCAGGCTCCACCCCGGCCAGCTTCCGCATCATCTCATACATAGGCAGGGCGCTCCAGGCGTGGTTCTCGCTGCGCCCCCCGTCCGGCTCCTCCGGGCAGGTGGTGCAGTGCTTCTCCCGAAGCGCCGCCCATCGCTTCATGAGCCTTTCCGTCTCTCCGTACAAATTCTCCTGTTCCAGCGCCCGGAACAGCTCGTAGCTGGTGGAAAAAGAACAGGCCAGCACATCCGGCTCCCTCATGGCATGGAGCAGCATCTCCCGTCTCTCCCCCTTTGTGCCCATTTCGTTCAGAGCCGCCCAGCTCTGGGCATGCTGGCTGTACTGCACATAGTCCGGTCCCTCCCGGTACATGCCCCGCTCCTCATCCCAGCACAGCTCCCTGACCCGGCTGCAGACGGCCTGCTGCCTCTCCAGGTACTCCCGCTCCAGCCCGCTTCTTCCTCCGGCTCCTGCTAACTGTGCCCCGCACTGCAAAGCATAGCCATACATCAGATTCAGGATAGTGGAGGGACCTTTCGCCGCCGCTGCCGGCACGCCTCCCGTCTCCGCCCAGGCTTTCTGCCAGTCCACAAAAGCCCAGTATCCCACCTGCTCCACCAGCCCGCCTGCCCCCATCTGCCTGTCATAGTATTCCAGAATAGCATCCACATCGCTGCGGTAACGCTTCACCGTCTCCAAATCCCCGGTCTGCCAGTAATACTCCCGCAGCATAAAAATGAAATACAGGGAAAAAGTAGATATAATCTGGGGAAAGCTGCAGGGATATTTGCCCTGCATCAGCCCCTCCGGCGTCATGGAGCAGTGGAAATCCCAGAGGGCTTTCCGTGCAAGCCTGGTATCCCCGTCCATTGCATAGTGAAACAGCGCCTGGAGTCTGGTGTCCATCAGAAACTGCATCTGCTCATAAAAGGGACAGTCCATGTAAGTCTCCAGCATACAATTCTGCAGCGTGGCCACGCACATCTCCCAGACCTCCTCCACCCAGGGCTCAGGACCTTTGATAAAAGATACCCGGCCCAGAGGATACCCCGTCCTGCGAAAGTGGGGTCTCCCAAAACCCACAGGCTCCTCCCCTGCCTCCAGCACAATCTCAAGAAAGCGGAAAGTGCGCACCCAGAAAGGTTCAAAAACGAAATCGCCGCCTGGCAGAATAATCTCATCGCTCATCCCCTGGATCACGCCATTCTCCCAGTCATCCCGGGCAATATCCTCCCCCTCTTTCACAAACTTCTCGAAATAAGTAAATTTCACCCTGGCGCCCCGGCCACCGAAAAAGAAGTACCGCATATATGCGTTGGTCACCTGTTCCCTGGAAAATACCATCCGCACACTCTGTCCGGGAGACACCAGTATTTCCTCCGCTACCTGCCCACTCTGTTCCAAACTTCCCCGGGCAAAATCCTCCTGCGGAATCCTCTCCCGCCCACGCGCTTCCCGACCCAGCCTCTCCTGCCCATTTTCTTCCTGCCCAAATACATGGGTCCCCAACTCCGTGGTCAGTACGTCCTCCTCTTCAAAGAGCAGCGGGATAGGCCGTTCCTTTATCTGAAATTTACCCACAAATCCCACCATACGATTAAAATCGTCCAATAGCACCGCCTCAAAAGGCCTGGCCTCCCGCCAGTATCCAGTCCCGCAGCCATCCTCTGCTCTCCGGCCCTGATACCCCGGCTGCTTCCACCCCACCGGCTCTTTCCGGAAATCCACATCCTCGCAAAAACCCCCTGAATTGCAGTTAATTTCCTTGCACTTCATATAATAAGCGCTGTCCAGGTACACCTGCCAACAGGTTTCCCCGGTGGTCAGCTTTGCCAGACACTGCCCCGCCCCGCCGCGAATCTCCCCCTCCAGGGCAAATCTGTGCCCCACAGGACTGGAAACTGCCGCCAAAATCGGCGTCCTCTCGTTCCCATACTGCTCTCCCACATCATAGGGATTCAGAAAAAGCACCTGTGCCGCGAACACATTCTCCCCCTGACGCAGATACTCCCCCACATCCACAGTCTCATAATAATGGCTGTGCCAGTCCCCCTTGCAAGGCCCTGACAGCACCGGCCTGCCGTTGATCCACAATCGGTACCTGGTATTTGCCGTGATATCTATCTTACAAGCCCCTGGCGCTTCCCCACACACCACTGCTTTCCGAAAATAGGCGAATCTGCCGTTTAAGTCTCCCGCATAAATCCGTTCCGCCTTAATCTGTTCCGCACTGATTCCAATCCATCTTGCATTCTTCCACATATTACAGCACGCTCCTCTTTCTGAATCTGATAACCACACACCTCCAGCTAGATACCTAGCAGATCCCTACAGTCACCTTATACACCTTTTTCTCCCCAGGGTCTAAAAATTTTAACATTCCCATCCTGCGCATCACATCTCGTCTGTCAGGATAACAATTGCCGCATTCCAGTCCCAGCACATAATCCCGTACTCCCATCATCTTCCACTCCACAAAGCCCTCCAGCTCCTTTGCGTCAAAGGAAATTTCCACCCCTATCCCTAGCTTTGGCTGAGAAATCTTTGCAAAGCCCTTGCCATCGGGAAATTTGTGATAATAGCACCTCTCCTGATAGCCTGGCTGGGGCTTTTCCATGCGCATCCAGTTTGCCATGTCCTGTGCCGCGTGGTCATCTCTGGGAAGAACTTCCGCAGACGGAATAACGATAACGCTGTCTTCATCCAGCAGAGGATACCCCATATTCATATGGTAGAGGATTTCCACAGGCTCTCTCCGGTCCCCGGTATTGGCAATTTCATCAGTTATGGTGAAAAAATTTTTCTCCTTGGAGATCTCTATTATCCGCCTTAGGGTCAGCTTCCGCCCGAAAATCACCTCGTCTCTGGTCAGAGTATGGATGCGAATGGCGGCATCGTCCTCCTCCCAGAAGCTTGTCTGTGCAGGCAGATTTCCAATAGAGCCGTGGAGCGGCAGCTCCTCCCCCTGGTCCACGCAAGGGCTCCCCACTGCCTGCAGGCCGCAGGTGGTCAGAAAACCGGCCGTAAAGGACTGTAGCCAGTTGCTCCCTGTCTTGTCGTAGTAAGCCGGCGCCACATAACCGCAGGGTGACAGATAGCTCAAGTTGATTCCTCTGCAGAGAAGCCTTGTGATGTCCCCATTTCTGTCCGGGGAAAGCGTCATTTCCAGCCCCTTGCCGTTTCGCACTTCATACAGGCGCATTCCATCGCCTTTACCGCCCACCAGGCGGTGCTCCTCCACTCCCCATAGCTGGGTGGGATGTCCAATATATGGATTCATCTGCTTCTTTCCTTTCTACACCAGCGGCCTTACCGCCCTATATACCTTCTCATACCGGGCAAACACCCTCAGATATTTTTCATGCATGTCCCCTCTGGGAGAATACTCCTTTGTCTTTTGCACCATTTTGGCAGCGGCATCCTCCAGATCCCCATACAGGCCAATGGCGATTCCTGTCAGCATAGCGCTGCCTACGGTACCCGCATCTACAGTCTTTAGAGCCGTGATGGGAATATTTAGCATATCTGCCTTCATCTGCATCCATTCTGCGGAACAGGCTCCGCCTCCAGTGGCATGCATCTTTGTAAAATGGATGCCTGACCCCTGGAGGGCTTTCACATTCAGATACATCTCGTAGACCACGCCCTCCATGCAGGCTCTGTAAATATCCGCTGTAGTGGTGGCTGCGGTAAGTCCCAGAATAGCACCTTTGGAGCCAGTATCCATGTATGGGGTGGCCGCCCCTGCAAGGTGGGGGAGCACCAGTAGATCAGTGGGGGCATTTTTTTCTCCCCTGTATTGTCTCTCCAGATATTCATTTACGGAAATGCCAGCTCCTTTTGCCAGCTCTCTCTCCTTTTTCGCCAGCGTATCTATACACCACTGAAGCAGTGCGCCCCCGGTATAGGAAAAGGCATAGTCTACATATTTCCCAGGAATCACATAGGGCACAATGGAAAAGTATCCATTGTACATTACATCTATGTCAGGTATGCTGTCAAAGACAGGGGTCACGCACTCCACTGTCCCGGCCCCATCCACTGCCACATCCCCGTCAAAAGCGCCTGCTCCCACTGCAGCTGCCACCTGATCATGGCTGACGGAGACAATACGAGTCTCCAGTGAAAGACCTGTCCGCCTTGCTGCCTCTGGCAGAATCCTTCCCGCGTCTGTGCCTGTGGGCACTGGTTCTGACAGTTTCTCTGGCTCAATCCCAGCCGCCTTCAGGATCTCCTGGCTCCAGTCTAGCCTCCTAATGTCAAACGCCATTGTCCGGGTAGCCAGAGAATAGTCGATCTGCCGCCTTCCTGTGAGATGATATATCACATAATCCTCCATAAGGAATACATAGGCTGCTTTCCTGTAAATATCCGGGCAGTTGTCCTTTATCCACATCAGCTTTGAAACGCTGTACATCTCATGGGGGCGCAGCCCTGTAATCTCCGTGATTTTTCGCTCCCCTATTCTTTCTTTCAGACGGCTGCATTCCGCCCTGCCTCTTGGGTCGGTATACAGCATGGCTGTGTGTAAAGCCTGTCCCGCCTTATCCGTCAGCACAAAGGTCTCACCAAAGCTGGTAACACCCACACCTCCTATATCCGGGTACTGGGCCGCCATCTGGGCCAACACCTCATGCACCCCGTCCATGATAACGGCCACATCCACTTCATGGCCGTTTACCGCCCGCTTCACCGGGTAATCTCTATATGCCTTTCCCAGACAGACACCGTCCGCATCAAATACGGTGCATTTACATCCTGTGGTTCCGATATCCAGTCCTGCTATCTTCATCCCATTGCTCCTTAATCTATTTCAACCCACTCATAGCCCAGATAAGTGGTAAATGCCTCCTTCAGCACATCTTTTATATGTCCAGCCCCAACCGATGTGTGGTGCTTGAACCCCCCTCTTGCCAGCTTGATCATTTTTTCCTGCATATTTGGGATCTGACAGACTCCGCCGCAGCCGAAGAATGCCTCCTCGATTGGGTCATCGGTAAACCTGGCTTCGGAAGCATACACCAGAATCTTTCCATCCTTGGTCTGACAGTTGGACAAGGTCACATCCCCTGCCTTGATCCTGCCCTCACAGGTGCCACATCCACTGCCCGCATCGGTCTTGTCGAACATTTTATGGCTGGTGACACGTCCCTTGTCTGTCATCAGGGAGGTAGGTACTGGGCCACAGTGGAACAGGATTACCTTATTTTCATCCTCTCCGTAATTGTTGTTCCAATCCAGCACGGTAGTAGGCGTCTGGCTGGCAAGAGCCATGGCACGCATGGTGATGGCAGAGCACATGTCGATCTCACAGGAAGCGGTGATCCCTCTGTCATTGAGCTCAGACAGTAGCACACAGGGGCATACCCGCAGAATCTCCTCCATCTCATTCCAACAGCGCAGAGCAATGGCGTCCAGATGGTAGTCCTTTATGTATTCGTCAATCACCACTGAAATCTTCGCCAGCGTATTTTTCTTCTCCTCAGGCACTGCTGTAAAATCGGAGTATGCCTCCAGCGCAGCCTTCTTAGTCACCACTTTCTCCTCTGTATCGCTCAATTTTCCAACCTTGAACACCAGCTCGCTCAAGTCAAAGGACTCCACATTGATGCCGTACTTCTGCATGGCAATCTCATCGAAACGCACTGTCTTAAAAGCCGTTGTCCTGGCGCCAATGCAGCCGATATTGCAGCGCCTCATGCCGTTCACCACCCGGCAAATAGCTGCGAAGTCCTGAAGGTTTTCCTGAAATTTAGGGGACAAGGGATGTACCACATGGGGTTTTAACACGGTAAAAGGCACCTGGTACTGGGTGAACACATCTGTCACAGAAAACTTTCCGCAGAAGGCATCCCTCCTGTGGGCGAAATCCATCTTTCCGATCTCGTCCGGGTAGGCCTGCATCAGGATGGGCACTCCCGCGTCCTGCAGGGCCGTGATGGCCCCGTTCTCGTCCGCAAAGATGGGCATGGAGAAGATGACCCCATCATATTGCCCCTCATGTTCTTTCAGCCATTTGGCATAGAGCAGCCCCTCGTCCCTGGTCTCAATGCCGCCAAACCTCGTCAGCTCCGCGTCCATGGTAATGTAGTCATATCCTGCCTCCGTCACCGCCTTGATCATGTCCTCCCTGGCCCCGTAGATCAGCTCCCCGGGCATGAAGCCCCTGTTGCAGAACGCCAGCGCAAATGTCATTTTCTTTTTCATATCCATATTCTCCTCACTCATACTGATTTTCACCGTCAAAAAAGCTTCATTCCGTTCACATTTCCATCATGGCAAAAATCATCATGGCCTCTTTTACATTCTCCTTCATGGCCTTCTCCGCCGCCTGTATCACGGAGGAAAAGAAAAGCGGCTCTCCTGGTTTTACCGTCTGTATGTACTCTGCCGACGCACTTCCTCCGCTTTTGTCCATGTAGGTAAAATAGTTTACCTTCCTGACCCCGGCCCTGATTGCCTCTCTGAAGTCTTCCCTGCTAACCCCGGAGCCACCATGCATCACCACTGGAATGCCGTTGGTTCGCTTCCTCACATTGCGGACCACATCAAAATCCAGCTTGGGCTTTGTCAGATAAATGCCATGTGTGGTTCCAAAGGAACAGGCCAAGGCGTCAATTCCTGTCTCTTCCACAAATTCCTCGGCCAAATCCGGGTCTGTATAAATCTTCGTCTCATCGGCCTGGACGGTTTTGTCCCCTGCGCCGGATTCCCTTCTCCCCATGGAGCCTAGCTCTGCTTCCACGCTGGCTCCGGTCCTTGCCGCCATGGCCACCGCAGCCTTGGTATTCTCCAAATTTTCCTGGTAAGGTAATACAGAGCCGTCGTACATAATTCCCGTAAATCCTAGCTCCAGCGCCTGCTGCAGATAAGAGAGGGTCTCTCCGTGATCCAGATGGACACAAACCGGAACTTTTGCTTTTTTTGCCTGCTCCACCATAATGGGGCCGATGACCGAGAGGGGAATCCAGGGCTCATGGCACTGGGCGAACTGGATGATCACAGGCACATTCAGTTCCTCAGCCCCGCCGATTATTGCCAGCAGACTCTCCAGGTTGGGCGTGTTAAAGGAACCCACCGCAATCTTCCGCTCCTCGGCAATCTCTAAAATTTCTTTCAGGGTAACTAACATAACATCCTCCTTTTTCCGTGACTGCTGGCAGCAGCCTATGCTGTGTACCCTTAATATTATACCCCTGCCCATTTTTCAAGTATATGGAATATCGTTCTTTTTACTTTGAATTTGTTCGCTCCTTAAGTTTTTCTCCACTTTCCTGCCAAACCTGCTATAATGGAGATCAATCTGCAAAATAACTGGAATAGGAGACTGCCTATGATTTCTTCCTTCAACATCGAAAAACTGACCTTTATGCTCCGGGACTTCTACACTGTCACTGGCATCCGCATCACAGTCTTCGATGAAAATTTCAACGAGATCACTGCATTTCCCAAGAAAATAGCCCCTTTCTGTCAACTGATCCGCACTGACCCCTGTGCCCGGAGCATGTGCGCTCGCTGCGACAAAGAGGCCTGTCAGACTGCGGCGAAACGCCGAGGCATTTATATTTATCAGTGCCATGCAGGATTAAAAGAGGCGATTATGCCTATCTATCTGGGCAACCTTGTGATCGGTTATCTTTTTTTCGGACATGTATTTGCCTATGACAGTTATGAAGAGGGCTGGAAAGTCATCGAAGAGAAATGCAGTGAATATCAAATTTCTATTTCGGAGCTAAAGGCGGCAAGCTTAAAACAGCCACTGATGCAGGAAAGCTATATCCTGTCCGCCGCCAACTTAATGCAGACCATTGCTGCCTATCTGTGTATGGAACGTCTGGCCACCCTGCGGCATGAAAATCTGCCTGTGCAGATCGACAGCTATATCCAGGAGCATCTCACCGAAGACATTGCGGTAAAGGACATCTGCGCCCATTTTCAGATTGGAAAGACCAGACTCTATGAAATCGCAAAGGAAAGCTATGGCATGGGAATCGCTGAGGTGATACGCCTAAGG
>CANRZC010000088.1 GCA_947644185.1 uncultured Acetatifactor sp. | reverse complement strand
TGATTGGTATGCGCGCCGAAGCGGGCAAGGGGGTATAAATATGGGAATGTTTTTAAACAGTAGAGCGCCCTTTGCGGAATACAAAGAGATCAGGGAATCCAGATTTTTTGTGGATAAGTCTGCTTTGTTGGATGAGTTGATTTCCACTGTCAAGATGGGGGGACAGCGGTATATCTGTGTCACCAGGCCCAGGCGCTTCGGCAAGAGCGTCATGGCCAACATGATTGCGGCTTTTTTGAGCAGGACAGAGGAGGAGAATGAAGTTTTCCAGCATCTGGAAATTGCAAAGAGTGATTATTACTTCAAATATTTGCACGGCTGTGACGTGATTTTCATTGATTTCAGTCGGCTGCCTGAGAATCCCTCGTCCTATGACGCATATATCAGCCGTATCTGTGATGGGATCAAGAAAGACTTAATACGAGAATATCCCGGGCTAGGGCTTGATTTGAAGCTATCCGTCTGGGATAATCTACAGACTGTATTTGAGCAGAACCACACCAAATTTGTCTTTGTAATGGATGAATGGGATGCAATTTTTTATAAGAGCTTTATTTCAGAGGGAGATAAGGGTAAGTATCTGGAGTTTCTGCGGGACCTGCTGAAGGGCCAGGCTTATGTGGAGTTTGCGTATATGACAGGGGTTCTGCCAATTGCAAAGTATAGCAGTGGCTCCGAGTTGAATATGTTCACAGAATATGATATGGTAACCAAGGAAAAGTTCAGTGAATATTTCGGTTTTTTGGATTCCGAGGTTGACAGATTATATGCTATTTACCTGCAGGTCACAGCAAATGCGAAAATTACCCGGGACGACCTGGAAAAGTGGTATAACGGCTATCATACAGCCACCGGTGTCCGACTGTATAATCCCCGTTCCATAGTCTGTTCCCTGGTGAATAATCAGGTCAGCGATTATTGGACCAGCTCCGGCCCTTATGATGAAATATTTTATTATATCCGCAATAATATAGAGGACGTGCAGGATGACCTGGCACTGATGATCTCGGGAGAGCGAATTTGGATCAAGCTCCAGGGATATGCAGCTACCTCTACAGAGCTGAACACAAAGAACCAGATCTATTCGGCCATGGTGGTATATGGCTTGCTGACATATGAAGACGGATATGTCTTTATACCAAATAAGGAGCTGATGGATAAGTTTGACGAAATGCTGTTGTCCAATGAGAGCCTGGGATATATACACAATTTGGCAAGGGAATCAGAGAGGATGCTGAAAGCCACGCTTGCGGGGGATACCAAAAGGATGGCAGAGATTTTAAAGCTGGCCCACGACACGGAATCCCCCATCTTTTCTTATAACAGCGAAATTGAACTGTCAGCCGTGGTGAACCTGGTATATCTGGCTGCCAGGGACAAGTATCGGGTGGAAAGAGAAGACAAGGCCGGGGAAGGATATGTGGACTTTATCTTTTATCCAGAGCGAAGAGGGGCGGATGCACTTATCCTGGAGCTGAAGGTGGACAGTACCCCTGCAGAAGCCATCAGGCAGATCCGCGATAAAAAGTATGCCCTTCGCTTCCAGGGGAAAATAGGTGAGAAGCCAAAATACACAGGTAGGATTCTGGCAGTGGGCATCAGCTATGACAGAAAGGGAAAGGAGCATTCTTGTAAGGTAGAAGAGCTATAAGCTCGTGGCGGAAAATGTATCTTTTCCTGGGCAAAAGACTTCAAAAGGTCAGATGACCCAGACATAAAAGAGAAAGGAACATGGACAATTATGATCACAGACATGTTTGGCAGGAACAGGCTGAAGGTGAATTTGCATCTTCACACCACAGAGTCCGATGGACAGAAATCCCCCGAAGAGGCTGCGGCCATTTACCAAAAGGCAGGCTACGACATTATCGCAGTCACTGACCACTGGAAATACAGGGAGAGCGGGGCGATAAACGGTCTGCGGACGCTCTCAGGGGCGGAGTACAATATCGGTGGCGGAAACGGTGCAGGGGGCGTGTTCCATATCCTGGCCCTGGGGTGTGAGAGGGAGCCTGGTATCGGCAAGGAGGACTCGGCCCAGAGTATCATTGATGAAATCAATGGGTGTGGCGGCATGGCAGTGCTGGCCCATCCGGCCTGGTCCTTAAACACTGTGGAGCAGACAGAAGGGTTGGAGGGCATTGGAGCCACGGAGATCTACAATGCAGTCTCTGACGCAGGACAGTCCTCCAGACCTTACTCGGGATATTTTGTGGATGCCGCAGCCTGCAAAGGGCAATTGTATCCGCTGCTCGCCGATGACGATACCCATTACTATGATGGCTCAGATGAGACGAATGCCTACATCATGCTGGCCTGTGACCCAGATGCCTCAGACGCTGAGATCTTGGAGGCAATCCGCAGAAAGGACTTCTACGCCACCCAGGGACCGGAAATCCACCTACTCCGGGAGGGAAATCGGATTACCGTAAAATGCAGTGCGGCTGTGAGAATCTCTCTGTTCTCCAATACAGTCTGGGCAAAGGATAGATGTCTTCGCGGCAGTGGTCTGACAGAGCATTCCTGTGAAGTGCAGCCCTTTGAGACCTTTATCCGGGCAGAGGTCACAGCAGCGGACGGCAGGAAGGCCTGGAGCAATACCATAGATTTGCGGTAGTAGGCGGAATAGTACACAGTTTTTTACAAAATTTTTCCATAGGGGCTTGACTTTTTCCCTGGGGGGGTAAAATGGTTAGATGATAGAAGGTAAATTCTATCTCGATAATTCATTCCAGGAGGGAAAGTAAAATGAAGAAACGTGTACTTCTAGCCTTGACAATGGCAATGGCAACTGCTGCAATGTTTATTTCTCCGGCAGTGGCCGACGTGGTGGGACTGCCCGCGCTGGTAGCATCTGCCACCAGCAACAATACCCAGCGCCCCACAGGAAGCGGCAACAGTGTCCAGACTCCCAAGCCGGCACCTGTAGTGCAGGAAGCATCTGTGAAAAAAGCAGACGGAACCACAATAAGCAGCACAGTTCCTATGAACACATCCACCTTGGGCGGCGTTCCAGTAGCACTTACCACTCCACAGGGAGCAGTGCTGGAAAGTGCTGGAATACAACAGGGTGAGACCTTGGTTCCCACTTTGTCACTGGGTGTTGGTCCTGAAGCTACCAAGGCTCTTACAGATGCCACCTTGGCTACCGGCGCAAAGATGGCTCTGCCCTTTGATATTACCATGTATGTACAGGGTAGGAATGCAGAAGACAATCGAGTGAGAGAGCTGAGTGCTCCTGTTACCTTTGTGGTGCAGACACCGGCTTATGATGCGGACGGAAAAGCTATCGACAAAAAAGCAGTTGACTTTGCGATACTGCGCGGTCATGAGGGAGTGGTGACTCTTCTTCCGGATTTGGACGATGATCCCAACACGGTTACATTCGCTACAGACAGGTTCTCTGCCTATGCAATTATCTATGGTGAGAAGGGCTCATTCAATCTTACTGCGAAGGATTCTGTTCCCAAGACAGGTGACCAGCTGCCTGTAGCAGTGCCTGTGACTGTTACCGTATGTCTGTCAGCTATGGCTGTGACATTGGTTGCTCTGAACAAGAAGAAAAGAGCATAATCTTTCAGAACAGGAAATTTGAGAATGGAGGAGGAAAGTCATCTTTCCCCCTCCATTTTTCTGGAAAAGCTTTCTGTTACAGGAGGATGAAATTGGGATGGAGACAAAGAGCGCAGGGTTTCAGAAAATACTTACATCCGCCTACTTGCTGCTGATTCTGGCAATATTGCCGGTGTATATGAAGGATGGGTTTTATTTGCTGGCTGACGCAAAATACTTGTTTTTTCGGAATGTATCATGGTTTTGTGCAATTGCATGGCTGTTGGGGACAGCCATATATGGTGTGGGGGGGAGACAGGCGCACAAAAGCAGGCATAAGGGATATTCGGTTACAGACTGGTTTGTGATTGCCTTCGGAATTTTGTCTGTTTTGTCCTATTTATTCAGCAATTATAAAGATACGGCATTGGTGGGATACTCCGGCTGGTATATGGGGCTTTTGACGGAAGTCTTTTTGGTGGGAGGTTATTTCCTGGTGAGCAGAGGGTATGAGAAAGATACCTTTGTCTTCGCCATTGTCTGGATTTCGGTATTTCTGGTATGTCTGCTGGGTGTTTTGAATAGACAGGGGTATGATCCTCTTGGCACATTCGCGGATATGGACTGGTTTGACTGGAATAGGAGAAACCTGTTGTCTACCATAGGAAATATCAACTGGTACTGCGGCTATCTGGCAGTGGGAGTTCCCCTTTTGCTGTATTGCTTTTGGGCAGGAGAAGGATGGAGACGCATTCCAGCAGGAGTGGCAGCCTTTGTGGGGATCGGCGGGATTTTCTTACAGGGGAGTGCCAGCGGCTATATAGCCCTTGCTGTCATGTATGTTATTCTATTCTTTGGCTCATGCAGGGAGGTGGGACTGTTCCTGCATTTTTGGCAAACTGTGGTGCTTGTGCCTTTGTTCTGCTTTCTGGCATGGCTGACCCAGATGGATTTGATTCTTCCCTATGACATGGAACATCTGATGGGAAAAATATACACACCATTTTGGGGCATTCCACTGGGGATACTGACAGTGGAAATTGGAATCCTTTGGGTGTATCACAGGCGAAAGCACAGGAATTTCCTGGAGGATGGCAGAGTGCTAAAAGCGGCAGTGGTTCTGGCAGCAGCATCTGTTCTGACAGGCGTGCTGCTACTTGTGGGATGCCAGGTGTCAGAGGAAATCTGGGGGCTTTTTGGCAAGGCTTCCTTTCTTCGGCTGAATGATGACTGGGGAAGCGGACGGGGGAAGCTCTGGGCGGCCGCATGGGAGGGATTTTGCGAGAGCAATTTTGTGAGGAAGCTGTACGGCGTGGGTCCGGACTGCTTTGCATGTTACTTCTATGAGGCAGGGACGCTGGAGCTGGGAGCTGCAGGACAGTGGAAGGATGCCATCTATGCAAATGCACACAATGAGTGGTTGAACATGCTGATAAACCAGGGAATCCTTGGAGGAGTCTGTTATCTGGGTATATTTCTTACAGCGTTTTGGAGATTTTCCAAAAATTTTGGTGAAAACCGGAAAATGATGGCAGGTATGATGACAGTGGGAGCTTATATGGCCAATCAGTTTTTCAGCTTTGGACAAGTGGTGGCCACACCTTTTATATTTCTTGTGATTGCAGTGTGCGAAAATGAATGTAAAAGAATCGAAATCGGAAAGGAGAGGCCGGATGCGGGGGAATAAAGAGAGGACATCTGTGGATAAGTGGAAGCTTATGGCAGTCATCTGTGCTGTCATAGCAGCCATAGCCGCGATTGTGCTGATATGGCTGCTAAAGGATTTCTATGAGAAAGAGGAGGCAGGAGAGACAAAAATAGAGGAGTTGAGGGAGGAGGTGATTTCAGAAAAGGAGATGGAAGCTGTGGAACACACAGAAAGCCAGACTTCGCAGCCGGTTGAGGCTACGCCCACGCCCCTTGCGAAGAATCCCTATGCAGATGCTTTTGTCCAGAATGCGGATACGGCGTTCTGGCTATTGGTGGACGGGACAAATATTGACTATCCTGTGATGCAGACGCCAGAGGACGAGGAATACTATCTGCGCCGGGATTTTTATGGAAATGACGATACGGCAGGCTGTCTTCTTTTGTCTGTGGACAGTGAGGTATACGGGGAAAGCCAAACCACAAACCTGATTGTCCACGGCCATAATATGAAGGCGGGAACCATGTTTGGCCATCTGATGGAGTACCAGGAGGAAGAATATGGAAAAGAACACAAGCACATGGAAATCTATACGCGGACAGACAAGCGGGAGTATGAAGTGATATCTGTCTTCTACAGCCAGGTCTATTACCCCACAGATCTGGTGTTCAAGTATTACAATTTCTATCAGGCGGACAATGAAACGGAATTCGATTATTTTTATGACAATATAAAGGAAATGTCCCTGTACGATACCGGGGTGACCGCAAAGCTTGGGGATCATTTCCTCACTTTGTCCACTTGCTCCTACCATGTGGAGGACGGACGGTTTGTGGTGATTGCAAAGGAAGTGAGCCGTGAAGAGAAGTATGAGTCTCCCGCTGATGAAAAATAGCTTGATTTATTTGAAGAGACATATTATCATTTTCCTAAGAGGTTTGGTGCTTTTTGCCTGCTCGCCTGAGAGCCAGGGGGAATGCACTGAGAAAACAAAACGGAGGATGCGTAAATCATGCAGTTAGGAATCAGATTACATGACACCACAAAGCTTCCATTTGAGGAGCGGATTGCTGATGTGCACAGGCTGGGCTTTGCCTGCGGCCATCTGGCGCTGTCAAAGGTCATTGATGAGTTCCCCACCACGGATGAGGCTCTGACGCCTGGACTTGCCATGTACATTAAGAACGTGTTTGCCAGGAATCAAGTGGACATCGCTGTGCTGGGCTGCTATTTGAATCTGGCTAACCCCAATAGAGAACAATTGGCGGAGACAATCCATCGGTATCAGGCCCATATCCGCTTTGCCTCATGGCTGGGCTGCGGTGTGGTGGGCACAGAGACAGGGGCGCCCAATGAGACCTATACCTTTACACCCCAGTGCCATACAGAGGCTGCCCTGGAGACTTTTCTGGAAAACCTAAGACCTTTGGTGGCATATGCGGAGAAAATGGGGGTGGTGATAGGGATAGAGCCTGTGTATCGCCATATTGTGAATAATCCTAAGCGGGCCAGACAGGTTCTGGATGAGATAGACTCCCCGAATCTGCAGATCATATTTGACCCAGTGAATCTGCTGGACGCGGAAAACTATGAAGACAGAGACGAAATAATTGAAGAGGCTATTGAGCTGCTGGGGGCGGATGTGGCAGTGGTCCATTTAAAGGACTGTATGATGCGAGATGGAAAGCTTCTCTCCATGGGATGTGGACAGGGAGAGATGAATTATAAACCTATCCTGAAATTCATGAAGGAGCACAAGCCCTTTATCCATGCCACCCTGGAGGATACAAGGCCGGAGAACAATCAGAGGGCAAAGCATTACATTACCAGAATGTATGAGGAAGTATAGACAATAGCCAGTGGGCAATAGACTGGGAAGCCGTTGCCAGACAGGGGGATGCCCCGGAGACTTTTCCACAGCGGCAGAAATGGGGGTAAAATGTACGCGGATGGTAAGATATACATAGGTATGGCAGAGGGACAAAAGGTGACCATGCAGTTAGGAATGGCGAACCGCCATGGGCTGATAGCCGGCGCCAGCGGTACAGGGAAGACCATCACAATGAAAGTGATGGCAGAAGCCTTTTCCGATGCAGGTGTGCCCGTATTCCTCTGCGATGTGAAGGGAGATGTGTCCGGGCTTGCTATGCCAGGGGTGTCTTCTGAGGGGATGGAGAAACGAATCGATAAGTTTGGCATTCGAGACAGCTTTCAATATCGGGGATATCCTGTGTGCTTTTGGGATATTTATCAGGAAAAAGGGCATCCTGTGCGAGCCACTGTGTCCGATATGGGGCCGGAACTTTTGGCGGGCATTTTAGGGCTGACACCTGCCCAGGAGGGTGTGCTGAATATTCTGTTTCGGATCGCAGACGACAAGGGCTTACTTCTGATGGATTTAAAGGATCTGCGGGCAGTGTTGAATTTCGTAGGTGAGCATCGCGCAGAATATGCTGCTATTTACGGGAATATATCCGCCCAGTCCGTGGGCGGTATCCTTCGGGCGCTATTGCCTCTGGAGAACCAGGGCGGGGATCTGTTCTTTGGGGAGCCTGCACTGGACATTTTAGACTGGATGCGCACGGACTTAGGAGGACGGGGCATGGTGAACATTTTGCACAGCGTAAAGCTGGTGCAGAATCCAGTTCTCTATGCCAGCTTTCTACTATGGATGATGGCAGAGCTGTTTGAGCGTCTGCCAGAGGCAGGAGATCTGGACAAGCCAAAGCTGGTATTCTTTTTCGACAAAGCCCACATGCTGTTTTCCAGTGCGCCGAAGGCGTTGGTGAGCAAGATAGAGCAGATGGTAAAGCTGATACGCTCCAAGGGGGTAGGGATCTATTTTGTGACCCAGAATCCGGCAGATATCCCGGACAGTGTGCTGGCTCAGCTAAGCAATAGAGTACAACACGCCCTGCGCGCTTATACCCCTGGGGAGCAAAAGGCAGTGCGTGCGGCGGCGCAGTCTTTCCGGGAGAACCCTGCCTTTAAGACCGAGGATGTGATCATGGAGCTGGGTGTGGGAGAGGCTTTGACCTCTTTCCTGGACGAGAAAGGTGTGCCAACGATTGTGCAGCATACGGCAGTCATTTGTCCCCAGAGCTATATGGGCCCTGCAGAGGAAAGTGCTAGAGCCGCTTCCATGGCAGCGGACAGGATGGAAAAGTATGACAGGTATGTAGACAATGAGTCGGCCTATGAAATTTTGGAAGAGCAAAACAAGCGGGAGGAAGAGCAGGCCAGGCTGGATGCGGAGCGGGATCAGTTAGAAAAGGAGCGGGCCCAGTTGGAGAAGCAGAAGGCAAAAGAGGCGGAGGCGGCCCAGAAGAAAAAGGAAAAGGAAGCGGAAGCCGCCGCAAGGAAGCGGGAGAGAGAGGAAGAGGCCAGGGAACGCAAAAAGGAGAGGGCGGCAGAGCGCCGAAAGAATCAGATTGAGCGCACGCTGATCAGTACCGGGGCACAGGTTTTGAAGAGAGGACTGTTCAAGACTTTGTTTAAATAGCTGCGGTTTTCCGTGAAGCCTGAATGCCTGAATGCGGGCGAAATTTTATACTTGCTAATCGGCCTTTTATGTGATATCATAGTAGAAATATGTCGAACTGCCATAGTGCTTTTAACGTTT
>CANRZC010000087.1 GCA_947644185.1 uncultured Acetatifactor sp. | reverse complement strand
CTGGGACATACGCTGTGGCAGGGATGGGCCACGCAGCCCATACAAGCACTTGTCACTTCGTAGTGGTTCTCAGGACAGGCATTGCAGGCAGAGGCAATGACCTGCATCAGGGGAGGCTCATAATACTTTTCATCAATATTGCTCTCCTCCAGCCCTTGGGTCAGATGACCTGGATGCTCTCTGTTCTCTGGGCGCAGACTCATACCCATGGCCAGGCGGATTCGCTCTCGAATAATAGCCCGATCTCTATACACACTCTCCCAGTACAAAGACTCTTCGTAATCTACAATTTTATAGGGAAGTGCCTCCATATCATCCTTCAGATTCGTCGAATTATATGCCAGATTCGCCACTTCCTTAAAGACTCTTCTCCTGCGCTTACGTACAGGAGTATCAATACCTCTCATGCCACTCATGCAATACGCCTCCCTTCTTGCGTGCTCTCTACTGATTCTCTCCATTCTCTATCAGGGTCAATACCTCCGCAAATCCAATCCCCTTCTCTCTTGCTATGACAGAAATGTCTTCATACTCGTATTTTGACCGTTTCACGCCATAGCCTGCCACATCCTTTCGGTGAACGATTCCATAAGGCGTCTCTATGGTCTCTGTTTTTCTGTCCAGCACATATCGCTGCATTCTGGCCTCACGCACTCCAATCGTGGTAGTATGCCGAAAGATCAATGCAAGCATTGCTTCTCTATCCTGTTCTTTACATATGATACGTATCAGGGTCCCCGGGCGGTTCTTCTTCATGCCTATGGGCACAGTATACACATCTAAAGCCCCGCCTTCAAAGAGACGCTCCATGGCAAAGCCCATCTGCTCTGCTGTCATATCGTCTATATTGCAGGAAAGCTCTAGCACCTGATCTGTCTTGTCCTGTGTCTCTCCCAGAATGGCCCGCACACAGTTGGCAGCCTCAAAATCCTTCTTCCCCATTCCATATCCTATCCCACTGGCCTTCATCACAGGCATGCCGCCGAAATCTGTGGCAAAATGTTTTAGCAGCGCAGCACCTGTGGGGGTACAGAGCTCTCCCCGGATATTTCCCCCATAGATTGGCACATCTCTTAAGATATAAGCTGTAGCAGGGGCAGGCACTGGCAAAATGCCATGGGCACATCGAACCTGGCCACTTCCCACATGGATTGGCGACACTATCACCTGGTCCGGGGAAATTCGATCCATCAGCAGGCAAACCATTGCGATATCGGCAATGGCATCCATAGTCCCCACTTCATGGAAATGGATCTCTGTCACTGGAACACCGTGGGCATGGCTCTCCGCCTCTGCAATCAGATGATAAACTGATAGGATATGCTCTTTTACCCTCTCCGGCACAGATAAGTGCCCTCTGACAATATGTTCTATATCATGTAGGCTGCTGTGGTGATGCGTATGCTCGTGATGGTGCCCTTCATGGCTATGTCCCCCGTGGACATGGTCCATACTCTCCTCTTCCACGCCATTGACCGCAACTGATACATGGGTCCCTGTAATGCCACATTTCACAGCTACTTCTCTCTGCACATGTACGCCTGGTATCCCCAGAGCATTTATTTCCTGTATAAACTGATCTGGGTCAGGCAACAGCTCCAACAATGCCGCCGTCAGCATGTCTCCAGCTGCACCCATTCCGCAGTCCAAATATAATGTTCTCATGTCTTCTCCTCTCAAATAGGACCTGTACTCTCTGTGCTGCCAGCTCTATCCCTCTTCCCATCCATATGGTTGATCATGTTGGCCAGGTATCCTGCCCCAAAGCCATTGTCAATATTTACCACTGACACACCGCTGGCGCAGGAGTTTAACATGGACAAAAGCGCTGACAAGCCATGGAAGGACGCGCCATATCCCACACTGGTGGGCACTGCGATAACCGGGCAGTCCGCCAATCCGCCGATAACACTGGCCAATGCTCCCTCCATGCCGGCAATGGCAATGATGACACTGGCTCCCATGATATCGTCCAGATGAGCTAGCGTTCTGTGAAGCCCTGCCACACCTACATCATAGAGTCGCACCACCTCATTGCCAAGAGCCTGCGCCGTCAGTGCGGCTTCCTCCGCCACAGGAATATCGCTGGTTCCCCCTGTGGCCACTACGATTCTGCCTAAGCCGCTAGGCTTTGGCATCGTCCCAATGATACCCACTTTTGCTTCCTCATGGTAGTCCAGGGCATGGCTTCTCCCCACCGCCTCCGCCGCCTCCTGAGACATCCTTGTAATCAGAATGGTCCTCTGCCCGTTCTTCTCCATCACATCCAGAATACCATTTATCTGCTCTGGGGTCTTCCCTGCGCCATAGATAACTTCCGCTGTACCCTGGCGAATCTTCCGGTGGAGATCCACCTTTGCATAGCCAATATCCGCAAAGGGTTCTACCTTAATCTTAAGCAGTGCATCCTCCACAGACATCTCTCCTGCCTGCACAGCCTCCAGGACATGCTTCACCTCATTGTCCATCAGCGCACCTCCAAATCTAGCATTACATATTTGTAATATTTTCCTAATTCTGTCAGGATTTCCTGCCGCCTGGACAGTACCAGGGGAATATCCTGCTCCCGCACCTGTAGGCGCCCATAGTCCCTTGCTCCATCCTCTCCTGCCCGCGAATTGCCCCCGGGGATCAGTCTGACTCGAAAATCTCGCAGTCCCAGGGTGGTCAGATATTTTTCAGCCTCCTCAGTCCTTTTCAGCCTCTCACCTGTAATCTCTGCCCCCACAGGAACTCTGGTGGCCAGGCAGGCATAGGCAGGCTTATCCCAGGTAAAAAGCCCTGCTTCTCTGGAGCGCTCTCTGATCTCGACTTTGGTCAGCCCACACTCCCGAAGGGGCGATCGGACTGACAGCTCCTTTAAAGCCCGCATGCCCGGTCGATCCCCAGCGTCGTCAGAGGCATTTGTCCCGTCCATCAGCACAGAAAAGCCGTCTTTCGCCGCTGCTTTCGCAATGGTATCAAAAATCATTTTCTTACAGTGATAACATCTATCGCCAGGGTTTCCAGCTATCACAGAATTTGCAAGCACATCCACCTTCAGCTCCCGCATATCCGCCCCCAGTTCTGCTGCCAGCCGTCTCGCATCCTCCAGCTCGAACTGGGGCTGAAAGGCTGATTTCACGTAATAGGCCCGCACTTGTCCACCATTGGTCAAAGCCGCATAGAGTAAATAAGCGGAATCCACGCCGCCAGAAAATGCCAAAGCAGTCTTTGGATTTTCCAGGAAAAAATCTTTTAAATCCATACAAGCTCCCATCCCTATTTTCCAATGTGTATTCCACTTGAGGCCAAAGCCTCATTCCCTGCTTAAGAATAGCATATGGGGAAAAGTTTTGCAATGAGAAAACAGCCTTGTATCTTCCAAAGCTCATACTGTACTAGACACAAATGATCTGATAAGGCTTGATATCCTTATCAGAGGCAGGCAGTTGCTCCAGCAGCTGGCATCTATAGCCCAGGGCTATGGTGTGTAGCTGCCCCTTGTCTGATAGGAATCTGTCATAAAAGCCCTTGCCGTATCCGATTCTGTTTCGAAAGGAGTCAAAAGCTACCCCAGGCATCAGCAGTAACGTCCGCTCTGCCTTTTCCTCTGTATACACATACATCTGTGTGTTTCCCTTAGGCTCTGGTATTCCCTTATAGCCTTCTGACAGGTCCTTTAGGGATTGTATTTGGAAAAATGCCATTTGGGCCTCCTGGTCCTGCAGCACCTTTGGCACATACACCTTTTTGCCTGCTCTCAAAGCCTCCTGCAGAATGGCAAAGGTAGAGATTTCGCTTCCATAGCTCACATAACACAGCAGATATTCCGATCGGTAGTACCATTGATGTCCCAGAATACGTTCTGTCAGCAGGATATCTCCTTTTTTTCGTTCCTCTTCACTGAGTCCATCTCTTTGCCTCAAAATCCTTTTTCTGATAGCCCGCTTATCTGTCTCCATGCTGCCCCTTCCATCCTTTTCTATCCGTCAGTTGAGCCTTTGCTGGTCAGGTTGAGATTTTCTCCCATATTTCACCCCCAAATTTTCTTTGGTCCCATCTGGGCGCTCAATGGTGATATTGTCCAACTGACCCCTCAGGTTTGCCCTGATATTCGCCACATATTCCTTGCGCAGACGATTCTGCTCCTCCTTCTCCTCCACCGTCAGCCCTTCGTTCTTTGACTTGTGGTAAAGCGCATTGATACGCGCAATTCTCTCGTCCATGTTCATAGATTTGCCCTTCCATTCTCTCTTCCATTTTTGTCAACACCTACCCTTTACGGTGCATATTCTCTGGCAATGGCCTCTGCCACCCGGATACCGTCCATGGCGGCGGAGACAATTCCTCCCGCATAGCCAGCACCTTCCCCACAGGGATACAGCCCTCTAATCATGGACTGTAGGGTGTCATCCCGACAGATCCGCACTGGTGAGGAAGTCCGGCTCTCCACGCCAGACAGACAGGCATCAGGCCTGTCAAATCCTCCGATCTGTCTGCCGAATGCTTCCATCCCTTCCACAATAGCCTCATTGCATGCCTGGGGCAAGATCTGGCTTACATCCGCCCACACATACCCTCCCTTGCACTGGGGTGTCACTATGTCATCCACAGCCTTCTGTTTCTCTCCAAACATTTTCTTTCTATCTGTCCTGGAGCTGTCACAGTCTACAGATTCCCTACCACAATCTCCTATGCTCTCACTGAGATGGGGGCTCTGCCCTGTGTCCCTCTTCGACTCCACACATTGTCTGAAATCTCCATATCGCTGTACTGGGATCAACCCACCTCCCAGCTCATAGGCTTTTTCTTCCAGCTGTCTCTGAAAGGCGATTCCTGCCAAAGGGCCCTCTGCCTTAAAGTCTTCTGGTGTGACAGTGACAATGATAGCGCTGTTGGCATTCCTGCCATCCCGCCCGCTGTAGCTCATGCCGTTTACCGCCACCCGCCCCTCCTCAGAGGACGCATTTACCACATAGCCTCCAGGGCACATGCAAAATGAGTAGACCCCTCTGCCGTTTCCGGCTTTCGCAGTTACTTTGTAGGGCGCAGCACCCAATTCCCCCGGATCCTTTACGCCATACTGGCTTACATTTATCATTTCCTGGGGATGCTCTACCCGCAGGCCAACGGCAAAGGCCTTTGCCTCCATGGGCACCCTTCTTTTCTCCAGCATAGAAAAGGTATCTCTTGCGCTGTGACCGATTGCCAGCACCAGCTGTCCGCAGTCCAGCCGCCAGCGGGAATAAGGCCTCCTCTCTACTATCACGCCAGTTACGCGCCCTGCCTCCACGCAGATATCAGTCACCTGGCACTCAAAATGCACTTCCCCACCCAGCCGAAGGATTTCCTCTCGCATTCCCCTTACCACATTGCAGAGCACATCCGTACCCATATGAGGCTTGGCCTCATAGCAAATGCTTTCCTTCGCCCCAAAGGTAACAAATGTGTCCAGCACTGCTCTGTTTCTGCCATCTTTATCCTTTACCAGGGTGTTTAGCTTTCCGTCTGAAAAAGTTCCTGCGCCGCCCTCACCAAACTGCACATTGGAGGCTGTGTCCAGCTTTCCAGTCTCCCAGAAAGCTTCCACATCCTTTTGGCGTTCCTCCACGCACCTGCCCCGTTCCAGCAGGATAGGGCGATAGCCGTGGAGAGAAAGAAAATAACCGCAGAATAGTCCTGCCGGGCCTGTGCCCACAATGACAATGGGAGCTTTTCTCTCCCGCTTTCCCAATGCTGGAAAATGGTAGTCTTTCAAAGCTTCCCCGTTCCCCTGGCTAGATGAGCACACCAGGTTTTCCTTCCCCCGAAACCTATGTAAGATCCTGTCTTCCTCCTTAACTGCCACATCCACAGAGTAGCTATAGAAAATGGCAGGTTTCTTCCTGGCGTCAATGGATTGCCTGACAATCACTAATTTCCTTATATTTTGTTCTGGAATTCGTAGAACAGAGGCTACCTTTCGCCTGAAATCCGCCTCTGTGTGTCCTATCTGCATTTTCACCTGGTTGACACGAAGCATTTCTTTCACCTGTCCTTTTCTGGGGAATTATCCCGTTTCTTTTGCCGCTGCCTGCCCTGCCAGAAATCCGCTGCACCAGGCCCACTGCAGATTATATCCCCCGCACTTGCCATCCACATCCAAAAGCTCTCCCGCAAAGTAAATTCCCGGCAGGATTTTCGATTCCAGCCACTCTGTCACCTCATCAAGCGGCACTCCCCCGGCACAGACCTGCGCATTGTCATAGGAATTGCTCCCGGTCACACGAAGGCTCCAATGTCTGCACAATTGATAGACCTTTTCCAGCTTCCATACTTCCGCTTGTCCCACTGCCTCTGTAGGCTTCAGCCCAGCCAATTTTATAAACAGGAGCATCAATTTCTTGTGGAGCATTCCTGTGAAAAATTCTTCCACTGTGCGCTGTCCCTGTAAAAGACTTCTACTGGCACATAGATCAGCAAATTCCGCGTCTGAATAATCTGGCATAAAATCAATTACTACTTCCACATCTTCATCAGAACTCTGCTTCCCCTTTTTCCCCAATCTGTCGCCGGCAAAGCCGTCCCTTCCCCTACTATGGCTCTCTGGCTGAGAAGCTTCTCCCAATAATATGTAATTCACCACGCGGCTCAGTTGGAATACCGGAATGCCGGAAATACCATATTCCGTAAGCTGCAGCTCCCCCCGCTCTCTGGCTCTGCGCTTCCCTTGAAAATAGACCTCTATCTGCGCCTCTGCCCTGACGCCTGCCACAGTTTTCAGATATGTCTCCCTACATTTTAACTGTACCAGTGCTGGCACAATGGGAATCAATTGGTGTCCCAGCTGCCTGGCAAGATGGTATCCACTGCCGTCTGAACCTGTCTTCGGCGCTGCCATTCCCCCACAGGCTAAAACAACTCGGTCAAAAGAATAAACCAGCCCTTTCTCACTGCGCACTTCAATCAAATTCGACCGTGTATCCCGCTCTATCCTCTCCGCCTTGAACTCCGTCACTATTGTTACACCCGATGCCTTCACCTGGTATCGCAATACATCAAGCACCACTGCTGCCTGCTCACAGGCCGGATACAGATAGCCATTTCTACTTTTTATCATCAGGCCAATCTCTCGGAAAAAGGAAAGGGTTTCCTGGGTGCCAAAACGCCTCAGAAAATCTGCTAACATGTCAGGCCTGCGGGTATAGTAGTGATCCACCTTTAGGCTTTCATTCCCCAGGTTGCACTTTCCATTACCAGTAGAAAGTATCTTTTTTCCCAGTCTATCGTTTCTTTCTAACAGCGTGACTTTCCCGCCCTGTCTGGCTGCCGCAATGGCTGCCATCATCCCAGCGGCTCCGCCACCTATGATGCCCACTGTCTTTCCCATAAACCACTCCTCTTTGACTTTTGTTTTTTAACTGGAATAATTCTCCAGAAAACTATACAGCTCCTCCTCATCCCGAATCCACATCATGTCAATGATGTTCTGTTGTAGATGAGCTGGCAGGGAGTCCAACTGAATATCGGTCTCAATATACACAGTCTTCATATCCTCCAGATAAACTACTACTTCATTGTCATAAACCGCTAAATAGAAACTGCTGCTAGGCTGAACAAATTTGTAATCCATCCGAACCACCACACGCTCTCTGGAAAAAGACAGCACTTCCAACCCCACAAACCCCCGCTCTAGCTCTGACAAGGGCGGGAAAGCCTCATAGACCTCCATGGCTTGCAGAAATTGCTCCCGATCCATACCCACATACTTGTCCGGCAATCTCCATGTGGTCTCCACTACTGTATGATACAGAATATCTGTCTCCTCCAGCACATATTTCGTGTCCACACAAAGAGTCTCCGCAGAGACCATGACTTCCTCAGCCCCATCCCCATTCAGCCTCTCTGGCAATGCTGGCAATTCTTCCTTCCCCTCTGCCTGCCCGGTTTCTGCCTGCGCTGTTCCACTGTCTCCTGACTGCGCCGAAGCCTGTCCATCTTGTAGATTTCCCTCAAAGGAGCTCTCCATAGAGATCCCTTCCTTCTCCTTTACCCCGTCATCTGGATAAAAGAAATGGGAATACTTCACACCCGTATAAAAACCAATCCCCAGCACAAGCAGGGGATATACAATGAATAAGCTGATACATTTTACATACTTCATAGTATACTCCTTGGAAATTATTTTCCATGGATATTTCTTCTTCCATTTGTAATCAGTATCAACTGTTTTTCACCTATTTATACACTCTTAATAACTTCTTTCTCCTAAAAAACATGCAACATTTGTCCCAAAATACCTATCAGACGTCCTCCGGGAATGATCTCCAGCTCCTGTTCCTTGAAATTTCGAAGCAGTAACAGCGCAACCCAGTATAGCAACCCTGCCGCCACAAATGCCACCAAAAGCGTCACCATACTGCCCAGATGAGGGGCGAGCAATTTTCTTATCAAAAGGCAAATTATGCCTGCCAGAACACTGGCTCCCAGTGGTACCACAAGGGTGTTCAGCCAATCAAGCTGTGTACGCATCTGTCTATAAGCAAAAGCGCCGGACAATGCACACAGCACAAAAGTGCCTGCCAGACCACCGTACACAAGAGACTGCATCCCTACTTTGCCAATGGTTGCCATGACAAATATCAGAAAAAGCCCATCTCCTCCGCACACAGCAATCAGCACAGGATATTTTTTCCCAAATCCATACAAAAGTCTGCAAAAATACCAGGCAAGTCCGGCAAATACAATCACAGCAGAACCACTCTGTAGTAGATTCCGCACTGTATTCTCATTTTCTGGGCATAAAAGAGCCCCGAATTGCTCTCCCATTCTTGCCATCCCTGGTATCTCACACATATCAG
>CANRZC010000086.1 GCA_947644185.1 uncultured Acetatifactor sp. | reverse complement strand
AAAGGTGGACAATAGATAGACTATGACATATGAGGAAGCAGTAGATTACATTTACCTTGAGCAAAGCAGATAGACAGGCGGACAGACTGTTTCTTCGCTTTGATGGAATCGACACCCTGGCAGATATCTATTTGGACGGAAAGCTCCTGGGCGTGGCCTACAATATGAATCGGGTATGGGAGTATGATATTACCATGGAGGTAAAGGACGATGGGGAGGATACAGTATATCACTTGAAAGTAGTCCTTTACTCGCCTACTCGCTATATTGAAGAAGAGAATGAGAAATGCCCTGTGGGTGGGTCTGAGGACGCCATGCCGGGGTTTCCGCATCTGCGCAAGGCAGCTTGCATGTTCGGTTGGGATTGGGGCCCCAGGCTTCCAGATGCCGGCCTGTTTCGGGAGGTCACAGTCTGTGCCCTGGACACTGCGCGCATTGGACAGGTGTATGTGACACAAAAGCATCAGATTACAAAACAGACCCTACAGGGCAATCAGGTGGCCGCTGTGGAGCTGACTGTGGACGCTGAGGTGGAATGGATGCCAGAGGCAGGAGAGAGCGCAGTGAAGCTGGTAGTGTTTGTCACATCGCCGGAGGGCACAGTATGGTCCGCTGAGAGTGAGCCGGTGAATTCTGTAGAAAGCGCTGTGTTCTCGCAGAATCTCACAGGCCTTTCCTGGGATTTCAAAAGTAGTCATGTCCCTGTGGCCCTGACGATTACAGAGCCCAAACTGTGGTGGCCCAACGGATACGGGGAGCAGCCTTTGTACCAGGTGAAGGTCCTGCTGGTTCCCGCCACAGACATGGAGGGGAAGACCCAGCCCCTGGATATCTGGCAGAAGCGTATTGGCCTGCGGACCATGACAGTGAACAGGGATCCTAAGCCGGATGAGGTATGGGACCAGCATCTCACCAATCAGGCAGAGGATCTGGATGATGGAAATGATTTTATCATGAACCATGGAGATAGGAAAATCTTGATGGCGGACAGAAAGAGCAAAAAGCTTCCCGGCCGTAACTTTGCCTTTGAGGTGAATGGCCTGCAGATATTCGCCATGGGAGCTGACTATATCCCGGAGGACAATATTTTGACGCGCCAGAACAGGGAGCGCACAGATATGCTGTTAGCTTCCGCCCAGGAAGCCCATCACAACTGTATCCGCATCTGGGGAGGCGGGTATTTTCCAGATGACTTTTTCTATGATGTCTGCGATGAGAGAGGGCTGGTCATCTGGCATGACTTTATGTTCGCCTGTGCGTCCTATGAGTTGGACGCTGAATTTGAGGCCAATGTGTCCGCGGAAATTCGCCAGAATATTCGCAGGCTTCGCTCACACCCCAGCATTGGGCTGTGGTGCGGCAACAATGAGATGGAGACCCAGTATGAGACTTTGGCCTGGCCCCAGTCGAAAAAACAATATTATGACTACATTCGCCTATATGAGTATGTGATTCCGAAGCTTGTGGAAGAGGAAGATCCCATGACCTTCTATTGGCCTTCTTCCCCCAGCTCCGGTGGAAATTTTGAGAACAGCAATGCGGAGAATGTGGGAGATGTTCACTACTGGGGTGTGTGGCATGGCAATGAGCCTTTTACGGCCTACAGAAAACACCATTACCGCTTTTTGTCAGAGTTTGGCTTCCAGTCCTTCCCGGCGCTGCAGACAGTCCGCCGCTTTACAGAGGAGGGGGACAGGAATATCTATTCTCGGGTAATGGAGCTGCACCAGAGGAATACCTCGGCCAATGGCAAGATTTCCAATTATTTGTCCCAGACTTATCTCTACCCGAAGAATTTTGATGAACTGCTGTACTGTTCCCAATTGCTCCAGGCGGAGGCCATCCGCTACGGGGTGGAGCATTTCCGGCGCTTTCGAGGGACCTGTATGGGCACAGTGGTATGGCAGCTCAATGATATCTGGCCTGTAGCCAGCTGGGCCAGCCTGGACTATTATGGAAACTGGAAGGCGCTGCAGTACGCGGAAAAGCGCATGTTCGCGCCTGTGCTTCTCTCCTGCGAAGAGCATGGAGAGATTGACCAGAAGCCTTATGTCAATACCCTGCCCTGTGCCATAGATATCAGCGCTGATCTCCATGTGGCCAATGAGACTGGGGAACCAGTAAGCGGTCTGGTAAAATGGGCACTTCGGCTGCCGGATTCCTCTGTGGTCAGAGAGGGACAGTTTCCGGTGTCAGTGCCAGCGTATGGGGGTGCATGGCTTCCCCATCTGGACTGCAATGACATAGATCCGCTGAAGGTGCATTTGGAATATGGGCTATATGTAGATGGAAATCTGGTCTCTTCCGGCACCACCCTGTTCTGTGCGCCAAAGCACTATGCTTTTCTGGATCCAGAACTTTCGGTGTCCGTAGAGGGGGACATGGTTACGGTGACAGCAGCCAACTATGCAAAATCCGTCAGCGTGGAGACTGAGCAGGGGATCCTGCGGCTGGACGACAATTTTGTAGACATGGAGGCGGGAACCAGGACCTTCCAGATCCTTTCTTGCAGGGATTTCACAGAGGGCAAGGATAAGGCCGCTGAGACTTCAGGGGCTTACCGGGCCAGAAGTGTTTATGAGGTTTCGGAGAGATAGAGAGCTTACATGGGAAATAGGATAAAATCACAGAAAGGAAAAGTGTCATGATGGAAGGCAGAAGAATAGAATTGGCAGTCAATACAGATTTTGCGGGGGAGAGCACACAGCTAGAAAAGATAAGAGATACTCTAGAAAAGATTGCCAGGGCTGGCTTCACCCATATTCACTGGTGCCATGAATGGGACAGGGAATATCTGTATTCCACTTATGAGATGCGCCAGATCAGAGAGTGGATGGACGCGTATGGGCTGCGGTCAAAGGCATTGCATGCCACAAAGGGATCGGTGAAGAATGTAAGTGTCTGGGAGGGCCATTACCGGAAGGACTATACCTCCAACTGGGAGTACAATCGCAGAGCAGGCGTGGAGCTCATCGAGAACCGTGTGGATCTGGCAAAGGTTTTGGGGGCTGGGGAAATCGTACTCCATTTGTATGTTCCCTATCTGACTATCCAGAGACAACCGGAGGTGAAAGAGGAGTTCTATACATGTGTTTACAGGTCTCTGGATGAGCTGATGCCCTATTGCCTGGAGAAAAAGGTGCGGATCTGTATAGAGAATCTGTTTGACATGCCTGGGGAATACATGCTGGAGGCATGGGACAGACTATTTGCCAGGTATCCAAAGGAATTTCTGGGACTGTGCTATGACACTGGCCATGCCAACATGGTTTGGCGAAAGGAAGCTCCTGAAATTCTGGCACAGTATGGGGAGAGACTGTACGCAGTACATATCCATGACAACAATGGCACCATGGACTCCCACTGGATTCCAGGAGATGGCAGTATTCAGTGGGAAGCCGTGATGGAGACCATATCGAAGTCCGCCTATGAGGGGCCGCTTTTGCTGGAGCTAGTCTGTGGAGACCAGGATGTGGATCAGTATTTGAGGAGAGCCTATCAGGCGGGATGTGAGTTGGAGGAGCTTTTTTGATGGACCGATTTTCGTTTTTTGATGTAGAAGTTCTGACAGACGGAGAAATCCTGTTAATGTTAGAAAAAACGGTTCCAGCCAATCCGGCAAAAGATTGGCTCCCTTCCTATCATTTTAAGATCTGTGATAAGGCAGGGCATAAGGTGGGACAGTGCGATCTGCGGATAGGACACAATGAAAAGGTCTATTACGGCGGAAATATTGGCTACCTGGTGGAGGAGCCCTACCGGGGGAACCATTATGCGGGCAAGGCCTGCAAGCTCCTGTTTCACCTGGCCATACGACATGGGATGGATTATCTGATCATCACCTGCAATCCAGACAATTATCCTTCCCGGAAGACCTGCGAATATGCAGGAGGAATTTTGCGGGAAATTGTGGATTTGCCAAAGGACAATGATATGCGACTGGATGGGGAGACCCGCAAGTGTATCTATGAGTTTGCACTGTAGTGGGATGTATATCATGGATTGGTGCAAACAAAAAAGCAGGGAGAATAAAGACGAAAGGTGAATTTGGCACAGAGGCAAAATGAAAGAACAAATATCTCATGACAAAATAGAGACAAATCCGAAAGAGCGCATGGCCAATCTGGATCTGCTGCGCTGCGTGGCAATGATGATGGTGGTAGTGCTGCACTATCTGGGAAAAGGGAATCTCCTGCCTGATTTGAGGGAGGACAGTATCAGCGGGATGGGGATCCTGGCATGGCTGTTGGAGAGCTTCTGCGTTGTGGCTGTCAATGTGTATATGCTCATCAGCGGGTATTTTCTGTGCACATCCTCCTTTAAGCTGAGCCGCCTGCTGCAGCTATGGCTGCAGATCTGGTTTTATTCCGTGGCATTCGGGATGATCGGTGCGCTGACAGGCGTGCTCAGTGAGACACCCTTTGACACCCACTATCTGCTGACGCTGCTGTTTCCTGTGACCATGGAACATTACTGGTTCATGACAGCCTATGTATTTCTATACTTGCTTCTGCCCCTGGTGGGGGCCTCGGTGAAGCGGATGACGAAACAGCAGCTGCAGATTACCATAGTATTATTGCTGGCAGTTTTCTGCATTGCAAAAAGCATACTGCCCGTAAGGCTGGAGACGGATCGGAAGGGATATGACTGTCTGTGGTATCTGTGTGTATTTCTGACAGCGGCTTATGCCAGGCGGTTTGGAATTCCTTTTCTGGAGAAGAAGTGCAGAAGCCTTCTTTTGTATGTGGGAGGCAGTCTGCTTATTTTTGCCGGGACCTTCCTTCTGCGGGAGATATATCTGCGCACTGGCAGGATGGAGCTGTTGATGAAGGTGTGCATGGAGTACAACCATCTGCTGGCTTTTTTGGCTGCTGTGGGATTGTTTGGGGCCTTCCAGGGCCTGCGCATACAGGGGAGAGGGGCGAAGCTCATCAGGACAGTGGCGCCCTACACCCTGGGGGTCTATCTGCTCCATGAGAATCTGGGGCTTCGCTATTCCTGGCAGAAATGGCTGGGAGCGGGGAGGCTTTCGGAGGGGATAGCAGAAGGAGCAGGCGGCCTTGACGCTGTGTGCGGTTTGATTTTGGGGACAGTCATTGCGGTAGCTGTAGTATTCCTCTGCGGCATTTTGGTGGATATGGGGCGGAAATGGGTGTTCCATGGGCTCCATGGGATTTTGCAAAAAAACAGCATGTATGGGAGACTGACCGCAAAGATAGAGAGCGCTGACCGGATGTTTCAGGGGGACAGCTCTGGGCGGGAAGAGAACCATATCTCGTAGGAAAAATAGAGAAAAAGGATTGGGACAGGAATGGACACAAGGCGAGAAAAGGACATGGAGAAAAAGTGGGGAAACCTACTGGAAAATCTGGCCATTGTAATTTTGGCATTCTATCCCCTGCGGCATATAAGCTGGGGGCTGGATCTCTGGGATACCGGATATAATTATGCGAATTTCCAGTATATGGGCACAGAGCACATGGACCCCATGTGGCTGTTTTCCACCTATCTGACAAATGTAGTGGGAAATCTGCTGACAAAGCTCCCCAGGGCGGACATGCTGATGGGTATGAACCTATACACGGGATTGTCTGCAAGCTTGCTGGCCCTGATAGGCTATTTTTTCTGTACCAGAAAGCTGAAGATGCAAAAAGGCATTGTCTTCGCAGGGGAGATGGTAGCGCTTAGCCTGTGCTGGTGTCCCACGGCAACCTTTTATAATTATCTGACCTATGTATTCTTTTTGATATCCTCTATTTTGCTTTATATGGGATTAACAATGCAAGAAAATCATTCCACAAAAGCAAAGGCATATCTTATTGGAGCCGGCGTTTTTCTGGGGGCCAATGTGCTGGTGCGCTTTTCCAATCTGCCTCAGATGGGCATGATTCTGGCGGTCTGGGCCTATGATTTTATCTGCACATTTGGCAACCGAGCCAAAAATAAGAAAGCAAATGTAGAGCAGGGAAGGAAAACGGAGGCTAAGTCAGAAAATAGCCCAGAGGGGTTCTGGAAGAGAACGGGTGGCCATACATTATGGTGCCTGGCGGGATATGTGGCGGCGCTGGTGGTGGTTCTGGGCTACATCCATATTCGCTATGGTATCGGGGAGTATGTGGCAGGAATCGGAAGATTGTTCGCCATGACAGACAATGCTACAGATTACAAGCCAAAGGCAATGATTATGGGAATTCTGTACAGATATTTTGAGGAACTATACTGGATCATTCGCCTGGGTGTGATTGTGGCAGGTGGCATGATACTGTTTGCCATAGCAGGCTGGCTGGAGGCGAGGCTTTCTTCAGGTGAGAGGTCTGGAACATTGGCTGTCAAATGTATCCACATTGGCGTAAGGGCAGTGTGGATCCTAGTCAGCATGGCTGTGGTTGCCTGGCTCTATATACGGGGGTTCACTTCCTTCCTCTATAATAGCTATGACCCTATCTGGCATCCGGGAGCAATATTCTTGATGCTTGCCATGGCAATAGGGGTTATCCGTATTTTTCACAAGAAAACGCCAAAGGAAGAGAAGCTCATAAGCGGCATGGTGATACTGATCCTTCTTCTGACCTCCATCGGCAGCAACAATAATGTATTTCCCAGCATGAACAACCTCTTTGTGGCAGCCCCCTATACACTGTGGGAGAGCTGGCGCTTTCTGCGGTATGTGGGAGAGAGGCGGCTGGAAGGGGGATGGGTGCTTTCAAGCTTCCCTGGAAAGGGAATACTTGTGGCCTTTTTGGCCCTGTGTTTTTTCCAGTTTGGTGCTTTTGGTGTTTGCTTTTCTTTTGCGGAGGGCACAGGAATCCAGAATCCAGTGGCCACTGTGGACAACAATGAGGTCTTACGAAACATCAAGATGGATCCCCAGAGAGCAGCGTGGATGACAGAGCTGAGCGCTTATGTGAAGGAGGAGGGAATGGAGGGGAAAGAGGTTATTTTGTATGGAGATATTCCTGCCATCTCATACTATCTGCAGATGCCGGCTGCCTTTAATCCATGGAGCGATCTGGATTCCTATAATGTGGAGACCATGAACCGGGATTTGGCTCAGCTTGGGGGAGAGATACAGGAAAAGGGGAAAGACAAACCTGTAATTATTTTAGAAAAGACCTATGGACTCTATGAGATGCAACGCCTTGAGAGCCAGGAGAGAGAAGATCTGGACACGGATCCCAAATGGAAGCTCCTGCTGGAATTTATGGAAGCTTTTGGCTATGAACAAACCTTTCAAAATGAGAAATTTGTGGTGTACCGCTAGAGTCTACTGACAGTGGATTGCTTTCTTGGACAGTGAAATCTATAATGAGTGATATACAGGAAGTCCCCGGGGCAAATTGCGGTGGGAGGGTAACATTATCACAGATTTGACTTCCTGGCAGAAAGGCGGAGGCAGATGACAGGAGTTGATATGACAGAGGCGGACAGAGGTGCCACGAAAAACGATACGGGAATTGACATGCAATGCTTTGGCAGCTTTGTGGCAGAGAAGCGCAAAGAAAAGGGACTTACCCAAAAGCAGCTGGCGGAGAAGCTCTATGTGTCCAACAAGGCTGTGAGCAAATGGGAGCGGGGTCAGAGTCTGCCCGACATTAACCTACTAGAGCCTCTGGCGCAGGTGTTAGGTGTCAGGGTGACAGAGCTGCTTCACGGGAAGGAAGTGGAGCCCACAGACACACTGACAAGGGATGAGATCCAGAAGCTGTTAGAAGACACTGAGACCCGCAGGATTCTGGTGGATGCCGAGATCCAGGCGCTGATGCAGGTGCCGGCTCAATTATCTCAACAGGAAAGAGAACAGCTAAAGGGCACAAAAAGAAAGCGAGCTGCCTGGTACGTCTTCGGGCTGTGTCTGTCTGTGGCGGAAATGACTTTCCTTTTTGTGTTTGGGGAAAGGCTGGGATTTACCCTTTTCGATGTGGCCATGGGGCTGCTGACAGTGAATCCCATGATACTGTTACTGGGAATCTGGGCCTTTTTCTGCATGCCAGAAAAGCTGCCATCCATCTACGACAGGGTCCGTATCAGCGAATATGCCCGAGGAGGCTTTCGAATGCATATCACCGGTATCTATTTCAACAACAAGAACTGGCCCCATATTACAAAAGCCATGCGCTACAGTTTCTTTCTGATGCCGGTGTGCTGGCCGGTGTTTTTCGCATTGTTTCGCTGGATGACGCCGGAATTTATCTGGCTTTATGGACAGATTGGCCTGGAGCTGGCAGTTATCCTGGGCGGCATTTTCGTGCCGGTGATAGTCATGGGAAAGAAATACGAATAAGCTTACAAATTCCTTGACATGGATAAGATTTTATGTTATTTTTAACCAAATACGAAAAGAGAGGGATACGTCATGTTAATTTTTGCATGTGGAAGAATGCGCTGATAAAAGCACATAATATAGAAGGTAAAAGCCTTTTTCATTCTCCCGCATCAAACACATGATGATGCCTTTGTTTTTGTGTAGATTTTCTCACAATAACGAAAGGTGTTTTAAAGCTGCGGGTTTCACCGCGGCTTTTTTGTATATGTGCTTTTTGCATGGGCGATTTTAACTTTTGAACTCAAGAATATGGATTGGTATGTGCGCCGAAGCGCGCTAGGGGTATATAAATGAAAAAGAATATGCAATCTAGGAAGGACAATTTCCTTTATCTGTTCCATGCATTATATGCATTTCAAAGCAGCAGTATCTTTCTTCCCTTTCTGGGAAGCGCTTTTGGAATATTTCTGTCTTTGCTAACCATTTGGATTCCCAAGATCATTTTGGACCAGATTGAGACCAGGGCAGATTTCAAGGTTCTATTTTTGCGGATCAAATGAAATATTATTTAGTCCATTAGCTGTCCTGACACGGGCGTA
>CANRZC010000085.1 GCA_947644185.1 uncultured Acetatifactor sp. | reverse complement strand
CTATTACAGCAGACAGCTGGCAGGATATGCGACAGAGTATCATGTATGCTACAGTCATCCCTATGAGTATCCGCTGCCAGCGCAGGTGCCTGAGCGCCGGGAGAATAAGCACAGTTTTAAAAAAATACGTTGCAGTGGTGTGATGTTGACCATAGATCACATAAAGCCCAGAAGCCGGATCAACCTGGAGGAGCCTGCTGTTTTGGAGGCAGAAGGCTGGTGCTATATGCAGGGCTGGGATAACTGCCTGTTTGAACGCTTTCTGATCCTGGAGGCAGAGCAGGGAGATTTCTACTATCAGTTCTCAGTAAAGGAACAGCTTCGCCCGGATGTGGTGGCAGCTCTGCCAGGCCAGAAAAATATTGAGCTGTCAGGCTTCACATGTGGAATTGCAGAAAAGGATATGATTCCAGGAAGCTATCGGGTAGGAATGCTATACAGAAGCTTGTGCAGCGGGAAATGCTTCTATGGGCGCAGCAGCAAACGTCTGCGGATATAGGAAAGGGAGGTGGTTGACCATTGGAAGAACAGGTAAAAAACAGTAGGGAAAATGCGCCGGAAAAGCTGTCGGAGGCAGAGCAGCTGCGCTATTACCGAGAGGCTTATTTCTTGGAAAAGCAAAGGTCCACTTCTCTGGCAGGGCGCCTTTCCGATGCCAATGCCCAGGTGGAAGAGCTGTCGGAAAAGCTTGCAAACATTAAAGGAAGCTTTGCGTGGAAGCTTTCCAAGCCGCTGCGAGACACCTATCATCAGGTGAATCGGGTCAAACAGCGGGTGGGCAGTTACGGTTCTATTGGAGAAATCGCCCGAAAGATCAAAAGCGAGATGATAGAGCGGCGGGTCAGGCGGCGATATGGAACCAGAAGCTTTCCTTCACCGGAGGAGGCGAAAAAGCAGCGGGAGACCAGGTTTTCTCGGAATATCCGGTTTAGCATTCTGGTGCCGCTGTACAATACGCCCAGGAAATTTCTGATGGAGATGCTGGATTCTGTGCAGGCACAGACTTACGAAAACTGGCAGCTATGTCTGGCGGACGGCTCGGACAAGGATCATGCCTTTGTGGGAGAGCTCTGCCGAGAATACGCCTCCAAAGACCCGCGCATCTGCTACCGGAAGCTGGAGGAGAACCAGGGAATATCCGGGAATACCAACGAATGCCTGAAAATGGCGGAGGGGGAGTACATTGGTCTGTTTGACCATGATGATGTTTTACATCCCTGCGTGCTGTACGAATATATGCTTCGGATCTGTGAAGAAGATGCGGATTATCTCTACTGTGACGAGACCACCTTTCGGGGCAACAGGACCATAGATGATATGCTGGTGCTACATTTCAAGCCGGATTTTGCCATAGACAATCTGAGGGGGAATAACTATATCTGCCATTTCAGCGCCTTTGACCGAAAGCTGTTGGAGGGCATGGAGCTATTTCGTTCTCAGTTTGACGGCAGCCAGGATCATGATATGATACTGCGGCTTACGTCAAGGGCAAAGCACGTGGTACATGTGCCCAAAATGCTGTACTATTGGCGCTCCCATAAGGACAGTGTAGCGTCGGGCATCAATGCAAAGAACTATGCTGTGGAGGCGGCCAGAAATGCCATAGCGGATCATCTGCGGACAAATGGCTTTCAAGGCTTTGAGATTACCAGCACAAAAGCCTTTGCCACAATCTTCCGCATTCAATATGAGATACAGGGAAGCCCGAAGATCTCCATTGTGATTCCCAACAGAGATCATGCCAATGAACTATCAGAATGCGTAGAATCCATTTTGAAGCTGTCCAGCTATTATAACTACGAAATTATCATTGTGGAAAACAATTCTGTGACGAAAGAGATAGAAACCTGCTATAAAAGCCTAGAAAAGCATGAAAACATTCGGGTTGTGCGCTATGAAGGAGCCTTCAACTACGCTGCTGTCAACAATTTTGGGGTCTCTTTTGCATCCGGGGACTACCTGGTGCTTTTAAATAACGATACAAAGGTGATCTCTGTGGACTGGATGGAGGAGCTACTGATGTATGCCCAGAGAGAGGATGTGGGCGCAGTGGGGGCAAAGCTTTATTACAGGGATAATACCATTCAGCATGCGGGAATCGTGCTTGGGCTGGGGGCCCACCGGACAGCCGGACATACGCACTACCGGATGGCGCGCACCTTTGTGGGCTATATGGGCAAGCTCTGCTATGCGCAGGATGTGTCAGCGGTGACAGGAGCCTGCCTGATGGTGAAGACGGCGCTGTATCGGGAGCTGGGCGGTCTGGACGAAGACTTTGCCATTGCCTTAAACGATGTGGACTTCTGCCTACGGCTACGGGAAAGGGGATTGCTCAATGTCTGGAATCCCTATTGTGAGTTATATCATTTTGAATCCGCGTCCCGGGGGAAGGATAATCGGGGAGAACAGGCAGAGCGCTATGAAAAGGAGTGCGCTCTCTTTAGAGAAAAGTGGAAGGCAGCTCTGGAGGCAGGGGATCCCTATTACAATCCCAATTTTTCGCTGGACAGAAGCGATTATTCCCTGAAGATACAGCTGTGATTCCCATGGGGAGAGGATAAGGCTATGCTTTTTAATTCTGTGATATTCATTACCATATTCCTTCCGCTGGGAATTTTGGGGTGGTTCCTGCTTCAAAGGCTGGAGAATCCTTCTTATGCGAAGCTATTTTTAGTGGGTATGTCCTTTTGGTTCTATGGATATTATAATAGATATTACCTTTGGATTCTGCTGGCCAGCCTGGCAGGGAACTATTTTTTGAGCTGGTTAATGGAAGGACAGCAGGCACCCAGGCGGCGAAGGGCATTGGCTGTCTGTGGCATTTTCGGGAACATAGGGCTTTTGTTCTATTTCAAGTATTTCAATTTTTTTATAGACAACTGTAATTTTTTCCTTCATACGGATATTCAGATAGAAAAGATTGCCCTTCCCCTTGGCATCAGCTTTTTTACCTTTCAGCAGCTTTCCTTTGTGATGGAAAGATATAAGGGGAGTGCGCCCCATTATGGTATCCTGGACTATGCCTTTTTTGTGAGCTTTTTCCCCCAGCTGGTAGCAGGTCCCATTGTGCTCCACAGCGAGTTGGTGCCCCAGCTACAGCGCAGAGAGAACAGACGCTTTTCCTGGGGGGATTTTTATGACGGCGTTACGCTGTTCATTCTGGGACTGGCCAAAAAAGTGCTGCTGGCGGATTCCCTGGCGGTTTTAGTCAATGCGGAATACAATAATATTGCAGCGCTGGATACGCCGGCAGCATGGATTACCATTATATGGTATATGATGGAACTGTATTTTGATTTTAGTGGCTATTGCGATATGGCCAGGGGCATTGCCAGGATGTTGGGCTTTTGGCTTCCTGAAAACTTCGATTCACCCTTTCAGGCAACCTCTGTCCGGGAGTTTTGGCGCAGATGGCATATGACACTGTCACGTTTCCTGTCCCAGTACATCTATATTCCCCTGGGGGGAAACAGAAAGGGAAAAGCAAGGCAATGCCTGAATCTTTTGATAGTGTTTTTGGCCAGTGGGCTGTGGCATGGCGCCAACTGGACCTTTGTGCTATGGGGGCTGATGCATGGCCTGGCAGTGGTCTTTGAGACAGCATTTCCGAAGGCGCGGTTTCGGTGGGAATGGATGAATCGCCTTGCCACTGCCGTTTTTGTCACCCTGTCCTTTTCTATCTTTCGCAGCGATTCCCTGGACATGGCGGCCCTACTGTGGCGCAAGCTTTTCACAGCGGGCAACCAAGGGATGTTGCTGGGGGTGTGTAACACTTTGATTTTCCCGGAAAATTATGCCATGTTTAAGCTCCTGGGGATGTTTGCGCCAGGCCTGGTGAATGTCTTTTTCCTGTGCTGTTTTCTGCTGCTTTCTATTTTGAGCATAGGGCTGATCTGTGGTCCCAAGGCAGAGGAATGGATTCGAAAGAGAGGACATACGAAGATGGGGACCCTTTGCCTGGCCACTTTGTTTGCCTGGGCCTTTATTTCCCTATCTCAGGTAAGCGTGTTCCTGTATTTTAATTTCTAGCTGAAAGGTAAGCAGATGATGGGAGAATTGGAAAAAAAGAAGGCAATCAAAAGGCTACTCCTTGTCATAGGGGTAGAGATGGCGCTGATAGCCAGTGTTGTCTGGTTGTTGGATCCGTTCTATCAATATCATAAGCCCTTTTTTGGATTGGAGGCAGTGCTCAATGACAGGGACAACCAGATGCCAGGAACCATACGGAACTTTGACTACGACAGCGTATTGGTTGGTTCCTCCCTGGCAGAGAATTTTGACAGTGCTTTTTTAGATGAGAACTATGGGTGCCATACACTGAAAGTCATCAGGGCTTCTGGCTCTGTGGCAGATCTGCTCTACTATCTGGAGATGGCCCAGGAAGAGCAGGAGCTTAAGAATGTATTTTGGTGTCTGGACATAGCCTCTGTGGAGGCTTCCACAGAAGTGACCTTGTACGGGGAGGATGTGCCCAGATATCTCCACACAGAGACCATGCTGGATGATTTGCCCTATTTGTTTAATAAGGAAGTGCTGCTGGAGAAGATTCCCTTTATGCTGGCTTATGGGCATGAGGGGCTCAACACAGGAGGCCAGGCATACAACTGGGCCAGGGGAAAAGAGTTCGGGGCAGCCCAGGCCATGCAGGCCTATGATCGTGCGGGGATTACGCTGGAGGAAACGCCGCAGACCAGGGATTTTTCCAATGAAATTCCTTTGATTTCGGAGAACATTGGGCTTCTGATAGAGCAGGTGGCTGCTCACCCCCAGACACAGTATCGGTTTCTGATTCCACCGCTCTCCCTATTGTGGTGGGACTGCGCTTATGTAAATGGAGAGCTGGAGAGAAGAATTTATACATTGGACCATATGGTCTCAGCGCTGATTGCCCAAGAAAATGTGGAAGTCTACTATTTCCAAAACCTGGAATCCATTGTGTGCAATCTGGATTATTACATGGATATGATACACTATAGCCCGGATGTGAACCAATATATGCTGGATCTGATGACACATGGAGAGAATCGAGTAGACGAAAGAAATTGGGGGGAGACCATAGCGGAACTGAGGAAAATGACAGAACGGATTTCCCAGACAGAAATCTATCGCTATTACAATTGAAAAGCCCGCAGAATTGTGCTAAAATCGAACTGATGGAAATGAGACATTTAGGAGGAAAGAGCCTTTGCGGTCATTGAAATATAGACCTATTGTGAGCATAGCTTTGGTGGCAATCAATTGTATTGTCTTTGTCATCTGCAAATTAACCGGAGATTTCCTATACAATGTGGGGGTGCTGGATCCTGTAGAGGTGTTTGTAAGGCATGAATATGGCAGAATATTGTGGTCTATGTTTCTCCACAGTGGGATAAGACATTTATTCAACAATATGCTGATATTATACTTCCTGGGGTCCATGATTGAAATGGAAGTGGGACATACCATGTATGGTGTGCTCTATTTCCTTTCCGGCATTGGCGGGAATCTGTTTTCTCTTTGGTCCAGATTTCTTCACAGTGATCCCACAGGCTCTCTGGGGGCCAGCGGGGCAGTGTTTGGATTGGACGGGGTATTGCTTGCCATGGTATTGCTCTCTGACAAAAGGATGGCCAATGTGACACCGGGCAGAGTGATATTTATGATAGTGTACTCCCTATACAGCGGATTTGTGAGCCCCAACATCGACAATGTGGCCCATGTGGGGGGCTTGCTTACCGGATTTGTGGCCGCTGGGATTCTGTGCTTTTTCAGCCGAGGGACACAGGGAAAAAGAAGGTAAGCTTTTGTGGAGCACTATCAGGGAGACTAGAAAATGGATTGTGAGGTGTGGGATTGAATATTAATATTTATTATGGCGGCAGAGGGATTATCGATGATCCTACCTTGTTCGTCATCAACAAAATGCAGGAAATTTTAGAGGAGCTGCGGGTGAATGTCACGCGCTATAATCTGTTTGAAAGTAAAAATGCCATTGCCACACTTCCCCAGACCTTGAAGAACGCAGACGGCATCATTCTTGCCACTACTGTGGAATGGTATGGCATCGGCGGATATATGCAGCAGTTTTTGGATGCCTGCTGGCTGTTCGGGGATAAAGAGAAGATGGCAGAGATCTATATGTGCCCTGTAGTCATGTCCACCACCTACGGAGAGCGGGAGGCAAAGCTAAACCTGTCCACTGCGTGGGAGATCCTGGGTGGCCTGCCCTGCAGTGGCATCTGCGGCTATATTGAAAATACCGTCACACTGGAAATGAATGAACAGTACATTAGAATCATCGAAAAAAAGGCTGAGAACATGTACCGCTCCATCAATCAGCATATGGCCTGCTTCCCTGCCAGCAACCAGGCAGTGAAACAGAAAATAGCCGTGCCAAAGACCAATAACCTGACCCCTCAGGAGACAGAGCAATTGTCCCAGTATGTGTCGGACGACAGCTATGTGCAGCGCCAGAAGCAGGACATCCGGGAACTGACCAGCCTATTTCGGGATATGCTGGATGAGGAGGGAATGGACAATGAGGAGGAGTACCTGGCAGCCTTTAAAAAGGTCTTTCAACCTCAGGCAGGCTGCAGAGCCGAATACTCCTTTGCCATAGGAGAGAAAAAGAAGAAGCTTATTCTATCCGTGGATGGCTCTTTGCTGGAATGCAGGTATGGTGTCTGTGAGAAGCCGGATGTGGAAATGCAGCTGGGAAAGTCCACCATGGAGGATATTGTAAACGGGAGAATGACTTTCCAGAGGGCCTTTATGTCTGGTGCCATGAAAGCAAAGGGAGACTTTAAGCTCCTGAGATCACTGGATCAGCTGTTTCAATTTGAAGAGAAATCATAGAGAATGGAGAGTTGAAAATTGAGAAAAGAAGATTGTATTTTCTGTAAAATTGCAAATGGAGAGATTCCCTCCAAAACATTGTATGAAGATGAAGATTTTCGGGTGATTCTGGATTTAGGGCCTGCCACCAAAGGGCATGCGTTGATCCTGCCAAAGGAGCATGCTGAAAACCTCTACGACCTTCCAGAGCAGACCGCCTCTAAAGTAATGGTGCTGGCTCAGAAAATGGCTAGAAGGATCACAGAGAAGCTTTCCTGCGATGGACTGAATCTGGTACAGAACAATGGAGAGACAGCAGGGCAGACAGTACACCACTTCCATCTTCACCTGATACCCAGATACATGGATGATGGACAGCGCATTAATTGGAATCCCGGGAAACCCAGCCAGGAGGAGCTGGAGGCTATCAGAAAGCGTATTGTGGAATAGGGCTGTGGCTGGCAGAATAAAGATTGCGGGGAGTAAGGAGCAGATATGAGGGAAGTAAATGTCTCCAAAGTGATAGAAGCTATAAAAGAAATGTGTATCGAAGCCAACCATTCTCTTTCAGAGGACATGAAATGTGCTATGCAGACAGCGGCCGGAGAAGAGGTGTCCCCTTTGGGCAGACAGATATTGGGTCAGCTTCAGGAGAACATGGAGATCGCAAAAGTCGATAGGATTCCCATATGCCAGGACACAGGAATGGCGGTTGTCTTTCTGGAAATCGGCCAAGAGGTGCACTTTCAGGGAGGGGCGCTGGAGGAGGCCATCCATGAAGGCGTTCGACAGGGTTATACGGAAGGCTTTTTGCGCAAATCTGTTGTAAAGGATCCTATATTGCGGGAAAATACCAAAGACAATACACCTGCGGTGATACATTGCTCTATTGTACCAGGAGATAAAGTAAAAATCACAGTGGCACCCAAGGGCTTTGGCAGCGAAAATATGAGCCGGGTGTTTATGCTGAAGCCCTCGGATGGAATAGAGGGAGTGAAAGAGGCAGTACAAAAGGCAGTGGAGGATGCCGGGCCCAATGCCTGCCCGCCTATGGTGGTAGGTGTAGGCATAGGTGGAACCTTTGAAAAATGCGCACTGATGGCAAAACATGCTCTGACCCGTCCAGTCAATGAACGCTCAAGGATACCATATGTATGTGAGCTGGAGAAAGAGCTGCTGGAGAAAATCAATGGCTCTGGCATCGGGCCTGGGGGCCTGGGAGGGACCACCACTGCACTGGCAGTGAACATTGAAACTTATCCTACCCATATCGCAGGGCTGCCTGTGGCAGTGAACATCTGCTGTCATGTGAATCGCCATGCAGTGAGAACTATATAAAGGGGAACCGAAAATGGAAAGACATATTACAGTACCGCTATCTGCCCAAACCGCCATCTCCCTGCAGGCAGGGGACTATGTATACCTGACAGGAACCATCTATACTGCCAGAGATGCTGCCCATAAGAGAATGTACGAAGCATTAGAGCGGGGAGAAGAACTACCGTTTCCTATGAAAGACAATGTGATCTATTATATGGGCCCCTCTCCTGCCAGAGCAGGGAGGCCAATCGGCTCTGCAGGACCCACCACGGCCAGCCGCATGGACAAATACGCGCCTGCGCTTCTGGATTTGGGTCTGCGGGGGATGATAGGCAAAGGGAAACGCCGTGAGACAGTGAAGGATGCCATTGTGCGCAACCAGGCAGTCTACTTTGCCGCTGTAGGTGGTGCAGGTGCACTATTGTCACGGGCAATCATTGCTTCAGAAGTGATTGCCTATGAAGATTTGGGCACAGAAGCCATCCGAAAACTAGAAGTGAAGGACTTTCCAGTGATTGTAGTGATGGATGCCGCAGGAAATGACTTATATGAAACAGCGGTCCAGGAATATCGCCGATAACGGCCCTGTCCTGAAAATTGCGCTGAAAATGCCAAGAAACATTGAAAAAGTAATTGACAAGAGAAGTCCTTTTATGTATAATAACATTTGTGCCATACCAAAGGGCTAAAATAGCATAGTGACATCACATAAGTTCGGATTAAGGAGAAATACTCAAGAGGCCGAAGAGGCGCCCCTGCTAAGGGT
>CANRZC010000084.1 GCA_947644185.1 uncultured Acetatifactor sp. | reverse complement strand
ATGGGTATGCTGCACAATTTACCTTTGATGCGTCGCCTGTCCAGGCAGAATACAACGAAGTAATGGCCGTTATATTTGAGTATATCAATCCTATGGTATGCGGCGTGAAGACATATGAAGCTAACATTGACGAAGTCTTGAAATTGTTAAAGGAAGCAGGCGCTGACAGGTTGGTGGAAGAATTTCGCCGGCAGCTTGCAGAGAGCAAGCAACAGTCTGGTATGGAGTAAATCATGATAAAAGGAATTCGAAAATTATTATCCTATTCTGCATACCGCAGAACGATATATATCTATGCTGTCAGTATTATTTTAATGACAATAGGGATTCTGATCTGTGTATTTGGTGTGGTCTCTTCTACTGTAAAGAGAATCACGGTGGATACCTCAGAACAACTGCTGACCCAGATGGTGGATATGGCAAATGAGGTCTATGGGAACATTGGAAATGTACTTTCCGCAATCGCCAGTGACAGCAACACCATGAAGGTGCTGCAGAGCAAAGAGGAAAGCAAGGAGGATGGCTACAAGCTTTTTCTGTCACTGCAGGATATGAAAAGCTATTATTCCTATATCGAGAATATCTCTGTGGTGAATTTAGACAATGATGTCTGTATTCATACCCTTGGCAGCGACCAGAAGCTTAAACAGGACACCATTATCACAGTGCGGGAAATGGCGGAGAGCGGAAGACGCATTCTCAGCAGAGAGATACAGCTTTATGATAAAACGGAACATATTATTTCCTTTTTCCAGTATTTTCCTCATTTCAATGGGGGAATTCTCATAGACGTGCGCTCCGATCTGTTCCAGTACAATTTAAGCAGAGAAAATATGGAGAATCGGATGACGTATGTCATTGACATGGACGGGGGGGCAGTGACTGGGATTACCAGAGGAATGTTGCAAGATGATATCATAATTGCAGAGTATCTGTTTGACATTGTATCTCAATTGGAAGAGGGGACAAACAGCGGCAACTTTGATGACAGAGAGAACAATCAGATTGTGCTTATGGCAAAATCGCAGAATCTGGGCTGGTGGTTTTGCGATATCCAGGAGTATTCCTATTTTTACCGGGAATATTGGACCATGTCAATGTACTTCATCAGTGTGGCAGTGGCTTTCTTGGTAGTGATTTCTATTGTGCTGGTTCTATTCAGCAAAAAAATGCGGCGGCCTCTGGAAGAGATAGCAAATCGCTGCAGAAGCATAGTGGGAATGGAGGAGCAGCCCACAGAGGATGAATTGTCCATTATTGATAAAACCATGGCGAAGATCAGCCACCAGAGGTATGTGAATGAAAGATATATTGAGACGGACTTTCTGAAAAATATGATTGTGGGGCAGGATATGACATTCTATTTGTCCAAAGAAAAGGCCCAGGTGCTGCAGGTAACCTACCAGTCTGCACATTATGATGTGCTGCTTATCAGGATTACCACAAAAAAGGAGCTGCCCCCAGAACACCAAAAGGAGGAGTACGATCTGTACCGTTTTACCATATGCAACCTGGCAGAAGAAATTTTCGAAGAGAACTATTCGATAAAAGCAGTGGACTTGGGTGGAGATTTGACAGCCATACTATTTATGCTGGACAGGAATGAAATTTCGGAGGATTACATTTTGTGCTACGATAAGCTGAAGGAATTTGTGGAAGAATATATGGATATTTCCATTACTGGAAGCATGGGCTGTATCGTGGATTCTCAGGAGGATATTTATTTGTCTTATGAAAAGGCAAGGCAGTATATGCAGATGAGCAACCTGATAGGGAAAAATGAACTGATGGATTCCAATCAGATGTCCATGGTCAACTACCGGGAAAAGAACCAGAGGCTGGTAGAGTCTGTGATAGAATACACAAAGCAAAATTATACCAATACGGATTTGTCCTTAAAGGGCATTGCCCAGATATACCATATTTCCAGCGCTTATCTGGGAAAGATTTTTAAGACCGTCCAGGGCTGCTCTTACGCCTCCTATCTGACAAATTTCCGGCTGGAGGAGGCAAAGAGTCTGTTGATGGAGACAAATAAATCGGTGAATGAGATTGCCAGTGAGCTGGGATTCTCCAATACCACTTATTTCACCACCTTATTTAAAAATGCATACGGAATGACACCTACCACATTTAGAAATAACAGACGATAAAAAGAACGTGTAAACAGGGGCGGTAAGCTATCGTTAGCTTACTACCCCTGTTTTTCTATGCGCAGGCCCGCATGTGGAAGTTTGCCGCTAAGGCGGCATGCGGGCCGCGCAGCGAGTAGTGGAGAAATGCATTCCCCTACTCGGTTGGTATCATATGGATTTTTTACTAAAAAACAAAGCTATTCGCAAAAAATGAAGGCGTTTTTCGCAAAAAACAAAGCTTTTTTTAACAATGACCTCTATACGGGAAAGCAAGAATCCAGGAGAATATAGGTGCGATACACATGCAGGATTATCATAAAAGAATAGGAGTGTGAAGCGTCATGGATCAAATAAGGGCAGTGAGCTGCAGAGAACTATTGAAGCATTATGAGACAGAAAAACATGTCTATTCAGCTAACAAGCTGACATTTCTCGGTGTAGAGGGATATGATGTCTATAATATCAGCCAGGAATTTGAAGATGCAGGCAATGTCTATATTGCAGGGCGGGTAGAGAAAAGAGACAATGAAATCTCATTTGTACGTATTTTCAGGAAAACCGGAGAGCGGGTCTATACAGTGGATTTTCCAGAGATGGTATTTGAAAAATTTCAGGATCCCTTTGTGACACGTATCGACGATGAACTGGTCCTGGGCGGTGTACAGATAGAGACGGATCCGCTGCACCATGAGAAAGTTATCAACTGGAAAACACTTTTCTATAGAGGAAAGACCATCAGTGAGCTGAGACTTTTTGCGGAAGGCCCGGCCCACATGAAGGACATTCGCCTGGGTAAAATGAAGGATGGCAGAATCGCTGTGTTCTCCAGACCTCAGGGGGAAAAGGGGGGCCTGGGCAAAATCGGATTTACCTGCGTGGACAGTTTGGATGGGCTAAACGCAGATGTAATTGACAATGCGAAGATTTATGACACACATTTCCTGCCGGACGAGTGGGGTGGCGCAAACCAGATTACTTTATTAGAAGACGGCCGGCTGGGCGTGCTGGGACATATCGCTTACAGATGTGAAAAAAAGGAGCTGCATTATCATTCCATGAGCTTTGTGTTTGACCCTGAGACCATGGAGCATACGCAGGTAAAAATCATTGCAACCAGGAGAGAAATCCCAACAGGCGCAGCGAAGCGCCCGGATCTGAAGGATGTGATTTTCTCAGGGGGCCTGGTAAGGAAGGAAAACGGCAGATGGGAATTATATACAGGCGTTTCCGATTGTGAGGCCTGCGTGCTGGAGATCGACGATCCTTTTTTACCTACCTATCCCCAATGGGCCATTGGACCCTTTACAGAGAAGGAAACAAAACCAGTGCTATCCCCGTCAGAAACAGGCTTTGACTCCTGGGCAGTATATAATCCAGCAGTGGTCTTTCATGAAGGCCGGTACTACATGCTGTACCGAGCAGAAGACAGAGCGGAATCCGACACACCTTATTTAGGGACATCCAGAATTGGCCTGGCAATCAGTGAGGACGGCATCCATTTTGAGAAGTACGGGCAGAATCCGGTGCTTGACGCAGAGGATGCACTAGAGCTTCCGGGAGGCTGCGAAGACCCGAGAATCTGCCGGGTGGGGGATGAGTGGCATATGCTGTATGGGGCATACCATTATCCAGATGAGGTGTATCTGTTCCATGCAGTGTCCAAGGACCTTATCCACTGGGAGAAAAAAGGTCCCCTTCTCCGAGATAAGGAAGGAAATGCCATGCTTTCTAAATCTGCTGCAATTTTATGTGACCCAGAGGGAAATGCAGTAAAGCTGAATGGAAGGTATGTGTTGTATACCAATAGCCAGATCGCCTATTCAGAGGACTTTGTGCATTGGGAGACAAAGCCTTTTGATGCGGTAGGATTTACCGGGTCTCTAAACGAGGTGTGCGTGGCGCTGACAGACTATCATACGCCCGGCCAGGATGATATTCTTCTGTTTTTTGCAGGGAATTTCTCTAAAATTCAGAAAAAGGACTACTTTTATGCCATTGGCGAGGCACTTTTTTCCAGGGAAAATCCAGAGATCAGAAAGGATTATATGAGCAATCCTGTCATTAAGGCCACTCTCCCCTTTGAAAAGGTGTCAGACCGCCTGGCCAGTGTCCCGGAATCCGCGAAAGGAACCATTTTCCTGGATACCGTATTGCTACAGAATGGAAGCTGGCATGCCTACTACGGCGGTTCAGACCAATTTGTTGGAAGGTGCAGCTGTCCTGAGAACAAGGCATATTAAGTTTGGATTGTGAGGACAAAGCTTATGGAACTACAGTATCATTTTCCTGATTTGGACAGTATGAAAGCCATTCCTGAGCTTTCCCTTCCAAATTATAGAGAATTGAATCAGCGATTTATGCAGGCAGTACATGATCCAGCCAACAAAATCACCCGCATCAATCCCGAAAACGGACATCCTATCTTTGGCGCTTATACCTTAAGCCAGTCCAATGAAATGGTGACCTGGGGAATCCTGGCCGTTGGTGAGTGGCTTATGGGACGTAAGACAGACTGGATTGCGCCTACCTATTTTGACTTTTTCAGCCAGGAGTACCAGATATTTTTAAACGCACCAAAAGGTAAGGCCACGGAATACTGGTATTTATTCTATGTGAATTTACTGGCAGGGGCTGTATACCGCACATTGTATACGGGAAATGAGGATGCCAAAGAGAAGCTTGAGGCCTCTGCCTCTACAATGAAAAAAATGGCGGAGTATATTGGATATGATTACAATGGCCAGGGCTTTGACTTCAGAAGCTATGCCCCTTTTACCCACAAGGACATTTACCGCCAGCCGGATTCTCTGGCAGGCTATGCCTATGAGATGCTGTTTGCCCACAGTGTGCTGGGTCTGGAGGGCTGCCTGGAGGAAAGTGTGGAAGCCATCCGCCGGTATCAGACCTATGACAAAAACCCTTGGTATGAGATTCCCAATGGAAGCGCTGGGGTGCTTGCCGCTGCCTGGCTCCATGCCCATGGGCACACAAATGATGTAGAGAAAACCGCTTTCTGGGTATTTGACCATGAAAACGGCCCCCTGCAGACAGGCAACTGGGGCAGGGAATGTGTCAATGGGCTGATGATGGGCTGGCGGGGCGATACCAGAAAGGACGCAGTGGATTCTGCCTACAGTATGGAGAGCTTAATGCCCATGCAGATGCTGCTCCCGGCAGTTCGTTACTGTCCGGCGCTGGCAGAGGCTGTCTGCAACTGGAGCCGTCATGTGATGTCTTCTTTTCAGCTGTTCTACGGGCAGGGAAAGGAGAAGCTAAAGGAAACTCGTCCTGAGCTGTCCTCAGCCATTCCCTATGAGCGACTGCAGCGCATGGGAGAGCCTGTGGCCTGCGGAGATTTTGCAGGGCACCGCTCTGTGTATGGGGCAGGGTATCTGATGTGGCTGGAGGCGCTGGTGAGGACCACTGACGAAGAGTGGGTATATGCCCTGGATGTCTCCATTACGGACTGGCTGGCGAAAGAAACTTCGCCGGTATATTTGCTACAGAATCCCTTTGATAGAGAGATCACCGTCCATTTTACGGCAGGCGATATCTGGAAGAAGCAAAGCCCGGACTTGTTCGCAAAGGGTTTTCAGGTCTGGGAGCTCTTCTCCATGAAAAAGGAAGGGGATTTTACAGATGAGATTACAGTTACCCTGGCAGCCGGAGAATACAAAATGCTGTCGCTTTTAACCCAGGCACCAAAGAGGACAAAAGACTTTCTTGTGGGAAGCCAGGGAGAAGAGCTTTTGTATCTAGGAAAATAAATATTATGTGCAATAACAAAATAACCAAGGTTGTTTTGTTTTGTAATAAATACATTTTTCATTAAAAGGAGGAAAATGAAATGAGTAAGTTCAAAAAAACACTGGCACTTTTACTGGCTGGAGTAATGGTTGTGTCCATGGCTGCAGGATGTGGAAAAGAAGAGACACCTGACAGCACCACAAGCAGTACCACCGAAAGCACTGCTGACAGTACCGATGACAGCGCCGATGACAGTGCCACCACAGATCCATCCACAGAGGCAGAGGACGGGGAAGCTCCCGCAGCTGGAAAGGATGAAAATGGCCTGACAGTCAATGAGATTTCCGGTGAAATCACTATCTGGGCTCGTCTGGACAACGAGAAGGGCACCAACTCTGTTGTGGCACAGCAGGAAGGGGATCCCTATTATGAGTTTGTAAAGAAGTATTTCCCCAATCTGAAGATCAATTTTGTGGTAAACAAAGGCTGGGAAGAATTGCAGGCTGCCATTGCAGGAGGGGAAGCACCTGACTTGTTCTTCTGGGAAGGCGATCACCACACCATGCTTCGGATCTGCAATAATGAGTGGGCAGAGCCGTTAAATGGATATATAGAAAACGATGCCAACTTTGTCAATAACTTTATCCCTGGCGTTATCGAGGATATGTCTGTGGACGGACAGGTTTATGCGCTTCCCATGACGGTTATGCCCCAGATTATCGTTGCCAACCTGGATGTGTTTGACAAGGCAAATGTGGATTATCCTACCAACGATATGACAATTGACACATTTATGGACATTTGTAACAAGATAACCGATAAGAGCGATTCCAAGAATATGCAGGTAGCTATCGCAAGAAATATGGATGATATGGACTATATCAGATTCCCGCAGATTTTCCTGGCAGCTTACGGTGTAAAGGGATACAAGGAAGTAGACGGGCAGTATCTCTCCAACTTCGGCGAAGATCCTGCAGCTATCGAAGCACTGGATAAATATCTGCAGATTCAGGCAAACAACTATTCCCACACACTGTCTGCTGATGACAGAAATGCAATGGGCTTAGACGGTACCGTTTGGGATATTGACTGGCAGAGCGGGGCAGCGGCTATGTTCCCGGGGAGCTCCGCATGGGCTTATACCACAGACACAACCACTGGGGAACCGAAATTCAGGCAGGCCTTCTTTGCGCCTTTTGCAGGACCTAACGGCGACAGGGGTGCGCAGCAGACAGTTATCGGCTACAGCATGTGCTCCGAGAGCGAGAACAAAGAGGCAGCATGGGCCTATTTAAGCTTTATGACCAGCGAGGCTGTACAGCAAGCTGCATATGCGCCCAACCCTAACAATGCAAGCGAGACCATTTATCCCCTCAGAATGGATGAAAACACCACAAAGTTTGCGACCTACGGAATCCCTCCCTTTACCACGGAGTACAAATTAAACGAAAACCTGCAGCCCATATACGATGGCCTGAAGGCTGCCACCGACTATGTTGTGGATATCCCCATGGATCCGGACAAGATGGTAGAAGCCTTAAAGAAAGCGGCCAACGGCGAAGCACAGCTGGTAGACGCGCTGAAGGAATATGATGATTACGTAAATGCAAATGAGCTGATTAACTGGGATGCCTATATCAGATAACCAGACAAAGAGAGCAGTTCTCCTGGCGCTTTTCGAAGCGCCAGGCGGCTGTTTTTAGCGTCCGTTTTGGAGAGAGGAGGGGATGGCAATGAAGAAAGTAATCCTGAACGATGTATGGAAAATTTACCCCAATGCGAAAAATGTTGCACCTGCTGTAAAGGAATTCAACCTGGAGATCGAAGAAGGAGAATTTATTGTGTTTGTGGGTCCCTCAGGCTGTGGAAAAACCACAACGCTGCGCATGATTGCGGGACTGGAAAGCATTACCCGGGGGACAGTTGAGATTGACGGAAAAGTGGTCAATCAGGTGTCGCCAAAAGATAGGAATATTGCCATGGTATTCCAGAATTATGCCCTGTATCCCAACTTTAATTTGTATGAAAATATTGCCTTCGGCCTCAGACTGCGGAAGGTTGAAAAATATAGAATTGATGAAATGGTAAATGAAAAGGCCAAAAAGCTGCAAATCTCCCACCTGCTGGACAGACAGCCAAAGGATGTATCTGGTGGTCAGAGACAGAGAGTTGCACTGGGCCGGGCAATTGTGAGAGATCCGGCAGTATTTTTAATGGATGAGCCTCTGTCTAATCTGGACGCTAAGATGCGGACGGAAATGCGGACAGAAATCATCAAGCTCCATAAGGAATTAAATGCCACCACAATCTATGTCACTCATGACCAGACAGAGGCCATGACTATGGGAGACAGAATTGTGGTCATGAACGGCGGACTGATTCAGCAGATCGGAAGCCCTGAGGAAATCTATACGGATCCAAAGAATATGTTCACTGCAGGCTTTATTGGCTCCCCCCAGGCAAACTTTATCAGAGCCAGAGTGATTCGGGAAAAGGGCTCCTACTGGCTCAGCAACAACTATTTCCTGATTCCCATTCCTGAGAAAATGGTGACACAAAATCTGGAGGACTATGTGAGCAAGGATGTGATAGGCGGCATTCGCCCGGAATTCTTAAGTATTCCTGAGACAATACCGGAGGGCGCTGCTTTGCTGGCAGGGGAAGTAGAGCTGGTGGAGCTGATTGGTGCAAACAGGTACGTCTACGTAAAATGTGGAACGGATACTGTGATTGTACGCTGCCCCATCTGGGCGAAATACAAGGCAGGAGATAAGGTGAAAATTCAGCTTGATATGAACCTGTTCTGGTTCTTTGACCCCACATCCGGCGAACGTATTTATTTATAAGGTAGGTGGCAGAATATGCGTAAACGAAAAAAAATCTGGCTGGCAGCAGTGGCTTTGGGGTTGGCAGCAGTAATAGGCTATTTCAGCACTAGGCCTTCTGAATTAAAAACCCCTATCTACGCATTTACACAGGAGGATTGGCAGGGGGTATTGGTGCAGGCATATTCGCCAACAAACTGGCGA
>CANRZC010000083.1 GCA_947644185.1 uncultured Acetatifactor sp. | reverse complement strand
CCATGGGAACAAAGAACAAATCCCTCAACCGTAGCAGCGTACAGTTGGGGGATTTTAAACCGCATTACTATTTTTTCTTTGCTGAAAGGCCATAAGAGCACCATCAGGGGAGGTATTTATGAAAACCATTGGAAAGATGTTCATGTGCCTACTAACAGTAGCACTGCTTGTGATATTTGGCGTATCAGGATACCGGATCTGGCAGATCCTGGGGGAGAGACAAAGCGCGGAGAACGTCTATGAAGACTTGGATCAATTCGTGCATTTACCCGATGCCGCCTCTGCGCAAAATGGTACAGACACCACAGACATCCACCCAGGACAGACAGAAACCGCCTCTGTAGACTCAACCACCTTCCCGGAGGTAGACTTTGACAGCCTGCGAAGCATCAATGAGCAGGTGGTGGGCTGGATCTACGACGAGGCCTCTGTAATCAACTACCCCATCGTCCAGGCAAAGGATAACGACTACTATCTCCACCACCTGTTTAACGGCGAGACCAACCGGGACGGCTGCATCTTTTTAGACAGCCAGAACCAAAGAGATTTCTCCGATTCCCACTGCATCATCTACGGCCATTACATGAAAAGCGGTGCCATGTTCGCCGCTCTGGCCAACTATAAGAGCCAGGAATACTACGAAGAGCACCCTAGAATGCTCCTGCTGACCCCAAACGGAAACTACACCATTGAGATATTTGCAGGCTATGTGGCCAATGTCCAGGACGACGCCTGGACTACAGGCTTTGGGTCAGAGGCAGAGTACGAAAGCTGGATAACCTCCAGCATCTCCAAATCCCTTATCTCCAGCGCTATCCGTCCCACCGCATCAGACCACATCCTGACCCTGTCCACCTGCAGCTATGAGTTTGCGGATGCCAGGTTTGTGTTGCTTGGGGTGCTGCAGGCACAAGGGGAGGAGTCAGACAATCAAGCGGACATACTGCCGTAAGAACTTCTTCGCGGCAGTTATTTCTTTTGTCGTGGGAATCCATTCTTTTTTCATTTGGCTGCTGTGGCCCAGCTGTCTGTATTTCCCCGCACCGTAGGTATGGCAGGGCAGTACCTCCACTCCCTGGCAGTGGCGCAGGGATTTATAAAGCCTGACAATGGCGGCCAGATGGGCCTCCTCCAGATTGACGCCGTGAATCAGGATGCAGCGCAGCCGTGTGGTTGCGCCGTGAGTATCGGCCCTGCGGAGATTTTCTAATATCTTTTCTGTGGAGACTCCGGTGTTTGCCCGGTGCCTTTCATCATTGGTATCCTTTACATCCCATAAAAACAAGTCCGTATAGGGAATTACCTTTTCGAGAAGCGCGCTGTCGAAATAACCGCAGGTCTCTATGGCAGTACCGATTCCGGCATCCTTTGCCATCTGCAGCAGCCTGCCGGCATTTGCGGCATACAACATAGGCTCGCCGCCAGACAAAGTGACCCCTCCGGTCTTTCCATAAAAATCCCGGTCTTTGAGAACTTCTTCATACAGATTCTCCACAGTTCTTTCTTGCAGGCAGGGCTCCAGGGCCCCTGTGTGGCAGACTTCGGTACATTTCATGCAGTGGGTGCAAACGCCGCGATGGATAAAGTGGCCATCTCCTGTGAGGTGATGTGCTCCTGCGGGGCAGACGGAGACACAGCCACCGCATTGGATGCAGAACTTATCCGTATAGAAATATTCTGGTGCGGGAGACTGGGTCTCGGGATTGTGACACCAGACACAGCGCAGCGGACAGCCCTTGACAAAAATGGTAGTGCGGATGCCAGGGCCGTCCTGGGTGCAGAACCTCTGAATGTTTGTGATGGGAAGCAGTTTTGGATCCCGTTCTTTTTCCATGGGAAACCTCTTTCTACATTGTTGGTGCACAGCGTTTACAGCCACTTGTCTTTTAGATCTCACACAGGCCTCTGCGTCGTTCGTTCAATAATCATTTCCTGCCACTCTCTGTTCAGAGTGACGAATCTGGCATTCCATCCGGAGACCCGCACAGAGAGAGTCTTGTACTTTTCCGGCTCCCGCTGGGCTGCCAGCAATGTTTCGGCATCCACAGTATCCAACTGCATAAAATATCCGCCTAGACGCAGGAAGCCCCGCAGCATTTCCTTCAGGGCCGTGATTCCATTCTGCCCCTGCAGGGTCTGGGGAAATATCTTCACGTCCAGCGCCGCGCCGCAGGTCTGCTGTACCAGGTCTGCCTTGCAGTGGGAGCGGATCAGGGAGGTGGCTCCCTGCCTGTCGGTTCCGGGGGTGGGGGAATCGTTGCCTGAGAGAATGTCACCCTTTCGGCAGCCAAAAGCAGTGGCGGCTCTCATGGGTAGCCAGTTTACCTGACGTCCGAAAGTGCTGACGCCCGGTATGAACCGCACTGGGCAGTCCGCTCCCGCCCTACACTGTTTCACGATTTTGGCAAAATCAGCCAGAATACGGGAGTGCCATGCATCAGCCTGGTCATTGTCATTTCCATAGTAGATATATCTGTTTTTCACATACTGTCGCAGCGGCTCCGCGTCTGCCCAGTTATTTCGCAGAATCGTTATCATTTCCGGAAAGGTCACAAGATGCTCTTCGAATACGCACTTCTGCAGGGCATACAGGGAATTTGCCACATCTGGCGCCCCGCCGATATGAGGGGAGCGCACCACATATTCTGGCCCGAAATCAAAGTAGGAGGCGGCGTGAGGGATGCAGCCGTCCTCGAAGAGACTGACCACGGAGGCAGGAGGGCAGTTCCTACGGATCCATCGGCCATCCTTTTTGGTATATGGCATCAGGACATTCTCCCGGTAGATATTCTGGATTGTTAGATCCAGTTCTTTTAGAAAAGCCCGGTAGACATCCTCGATGCTTTGGAAGCCGGAATTTGGACAGTTTGTGCCCGGGACGTCTGTGGCGTCCAGCCCAATGGCCCGGTTAAAGAGCTGCAGGCTGTCAAAAGGAATGTAGCCGAAATCCGTTTTGCCCGGAATCTGTACCTCCCAACAGCCATCGTTTGCGAACATCCAGGCTTCCTGGGGCGCATATCCCTCCCTGCACAGGGAGCGCAAAATCAAATCTTCATTATAGACAGCTACAATACCGCCTCCATGGCGTATGACCCTAGCCGCCTTGTTTAAGAGCCGTTCCGGGGAGCGGGCATTCAGGCGCAGGGTGATGGGAAAATCGGAGATGCCTAGCTCCTCCACAATATCAAGAACCAGGTAAGTGACCTCATTGGCAATTTCCTGACCGTCCTGGTCAATGCCTGCCAGCACAATATTCTGGTAATGCTGGGCATCTCCGGTGCCAGGGGGCGTCTCGGACTGGATCCACTCGCAGCCCTTGATGAACAGGGAGGCCAGGATTTCCCGCGCCTGTTCCCTGTCAAGAATCCCCTGCGCCAGGTCGCAGCGCAGATACTCCCCTAACAGCCAGTCTATACGCCCGATTCCCGGCCAGTTGCCTGTCAGGCGCAGGAATGCGAAGAGGAACCACAGGGACTGCACCGCCTCATGGAAGCTGCGGGCAGGGGAAAAGGGAACCTGCTGCAGCAGTCTGTGGATGCCAGGCTTTACATCCCTAGTGGCTTCCAGATAGCGTCCGTGCCAGATGCCAATGGAGTCGATGACTTTTTGAAGGCTGTGCAGGAAAGCGCGCTGTGAGGTCGCCAGCTTTTTATCCGTAAGGCGATTGGCAATTTCCTGTTCATAGGAGGAAAGACCCTCCTTCAGCACTCTGTCATAGCGGATCGTCAGATGACTGACGCTTTCACAGACTACTTCTCCCCGGTATTTAACAGGAACGCAGTGAGAGATGGCCATGCCCAGGGTGGCAGCTCCGCTGATTTGCTCCTCCTGGCAGATGCGAAGGGGGGCCCTGAGGGCAATCTGGCGGATGGCGGCATCATATTTTTCCAAGGGAGACAGCCCGTGGAAATCAGGAATATCATCGACAGCTATGTAGGGATGGGCCATGGCATCATCTCCGTACACCCCATGCAGAGATTCCCAGGCCCACTGTCTGATTTCTTTCCGCAGTCGCACAGGACGCCTGCAGGAAGTGGCGGTTTGGAAATGTATCCGGGTCTTTTTCCTGGGCGGCTTGCAGCAGGGGATCGCCTGGCAGGAATGCCCGGAAGGCTTCGGAGGAAAGGGGTATTGCTTTGTCTGGAAAGAGGTCTCTGATTTATCCATGGATTGGCTGTCCTCTCTTTCTGTATTTTTGAGAAATTGTGATATGATTCTATCATCTTTATTGTGTTTTGTCCATTTCTAAAAAATCAATGAAATCTACAAAAATCCTCAAACGCTCATTGACAAATTCTGTAAAATGCGATATTGTTAGTACACTAACAAACAAGTTAGCCCACTAACAAGATGGTTAGCGGGCTAACAATACAGTAGGCAGATAGGAGGGAGGCCATGCAAGAGAGGAGAAGAATCACATTCATACTGCGTGTCATCCACAATCAAATCAAGATGGCCATCCATAAAAATGCTCCCAAATGCGAGAAAGGCCCCACCACTCAGCTCCAGGGAGGCGTCTTGGGGTATCTGTATCATCACAGGGATCAGCCCGTCTACCAGAGGGATCTGGAGAAGGAGTTTCGCATCTCCCGGGCTACGGCCACCAACACCCTCCAGGTCATGGAGCGGGAGGGCCTTATCGTGCGCAAAGCACAGGACAGGGATGGTAGGCTGAAGAGGATACAGATGACCCAGTTGGCCTATCGACACCACGAGATGATCGAGCAGCATATGGACTGGATAGGGGACCAGCTGCTATTGGGGATGTCGGATGGGGAGGTGGAGGAGTTGTACAGACTGCTGGGCATCCTGATGAAGAACCTGGAGCGGCTGACCGCTGAGCCGGAGGAGATTCCCGAAGGGGAGGAGGCGGCGTCAGAACCCGGCCGGACGCAAGCAGGGGAGGCCCAGGCCGGCCAGGACCTGGCTGCATCGGACAGGGCCCGGGGAAGGCCCGGGAGGGCAGGATAGCGCATCGCTTTCTAAAATCTTCGAATTTCGTACAAAATATAAGTAAAGGAAGTGTAACAGACTATGTTAAAGACACTTGGGGCCCATATCAAGGAATTCAAGAAGGATTCCATCCTGACCCCGGTCTTCATGATCGGCGAAGTCATCATGGAGACCATTATACCGCTGCTCATGGCGTCCATTATCGACAACGGCGTCCAGGCGGGGAATATGAAACATATTTATCTCATCGGAGCGCTGATGCTGGTGGCGGCTTTGTTCAGTCTGACCTTTGGCATTCTGGGGGGACAGTTCGGCGCCCGGGCCTCTGCGGGATTTGCCAGAAATCTGCGCAGAGCCATGTACGAGAACATACAGACCTATAGCTTTTCCAATATCGATAAGTTCAGCACATCAGGCCTGGTGACTAGACTTACCACGGATGTGACCAATATGCAGAACGCCTACCAGATGATCCTGCGGATGTGTATGCGCGCGCCGGCCAGCCTGATCTGCGCCATGACCATGTCCTTCTTCATCAGTCCCAGGCTGGCCAGTATCTATCTGGTGGCCGTGGTGCTGTTAGGCTGTGTGCTGGCCATTATTGTCAGTCAGGCCACCAAGCACTTTTCCCAGGCCTTTCCCAAATATGACGCTTTGAACGAGAGTGTGCAGGAGAACGTCTCTGCCATCCGGGTGGTAAAGGCTTATGTAAGAGAAAATCAGGAAATCGAGAAATTTAGGACCGCCAGTGGCAACCTGTATAAAATATTCTGTAAGGCAGAGAGTATCGTTATCTGGAACAATCCGGTGATGAACTTCACCGTGTACGCCTGCATTCTGCTGATTAGCTGGACCGGGGCCCATATGATCGTACAGAATGTGTTGACCACAGGCCAGCTCATGAGTATGCTGACCTACTGCATGAACATATTGATGAGCCTGATGATGCTCTCCATGATTTTCGTCATGATCACCATGTCCACGGCCAGCGCCAAACGTATCTGTGAGGTGTTGAACGAGAAAGCGGATCTGGCCAATCCGGCCCAGCCCGTTTACGAGGTGAAGGACGGCGGCATCCTGTTCGACAATGTATCCTTCAGTTACAAGAAGGACGCAAAGGAGTCCGTGCTGAAAAATATAAATCTGGAGATCAAATCCGGCGAGACCATAGGCATCATCGGCGGCACCGGCAGCGCAAAGTCCAGTCTGGTGAACCTGATCAGCAGACTCTATGATGTGACACAGGGGCGGCTTTTGGTAGGCGGCGTGGATGTGAAGGAGTACGATTGTGAGGCCCTGCGGAATCAGGTGGCAGTGGTACTGCAGAATAATGTGCTGTTCTCTGGAACGATTTTAGAAAACCTGCGCTGGGGAGACAAGGAGGCCACTGAGGAGGAATGCAGGCATGCCTGCGAGCTGGCCTGCGCCGATGAGTTCATTCAGAAGATGCCTGATGGGTACAACACTTACATAGAACAGGGCGGTACCAATGTATCTGGCGGTCAGAAGCAGAGGCTTTGCATTGCCAGGGCGCTTTTAAAGAAGCCTAAGATCCTTATACTGGACGATTCCACCAGCGCGGTGGATACGGCCACGGATGCAAAGATACGACAGGCCTTTGCCCAGGCTATCCCCGGCACCACAAAGCTGATCATTGCCCAGAGGATATCCAGTGTGGAACATGCAGACAAAATCATAGTCATGCATGACGGAGAGATAAACGGCTTCGCTTCCCATGAGGAGCTGCTTGCCACCAACGACATCTACAGAGAGGTTTATGAGGCACAGATAAGCGGCAGCGGAGACTTTGACGAGAAGAAATAAGAGGAGGTATTGCCATATGGCAGCGCAGAAGAATCAGAACGGAAATCGCGGGCCCGGCCATGGCCCTGGCGGGCCAAGAGGCGCAAGAGGCCCCAGACCTAAGATAGAGAATCCTGGAAAGCTGTTTAAGCGGGTTATGCGTTATACATTAAAGGATTACGCGATAGGATGGATCGTGGTGGTGATATGCATATTTGCGTCGGTATACGCCAGCCTTCAGGGAACCATGTTCATGCGGACGCTGATCGATTCCTATATCCTGCCCCTGATCGGCAGGGAGAGCCCGGACTTTGGCCCTCTGCAGGGAGCCATCACAAAGGTGGCGTGCTTCTATGCCTTGGGGGTAGTAGCGTCCTTTACGCAGTCCAGGATACTGATCAACATTGGACAGGGTACGCTTCGCAACATCCGTAACGATATGTTTGAGAAGATGGAGTCTCTTCCTATTAAATACTTTGACACCCACGCTCACGGGGACATCATGTCCATGTACACCAACGATATTGATACCCTGCGCCAGATGATCAGCCAGAGCATCCCCCAGATGATCAACAGCGCCATAACCGTGGTCAGCGTCTTCGCCTGTATGCTGATGCTGGATATCCCGCTGACTGTGGTGACGCTTTTGATGGTGGGCGTCATGCTGGTGGCCACCAAGAAAATCGGGGGCTTGAGCAGTCGTTACTTTCTGGCTCAGCAGAAGGCCATCGGTGCCGTCAATGGCTGCGTGGAGGAGACCATGACCGGTCAGAAGGTGGTGAAGGTGTTCTGCCATGAGAAAGAGAGCCTGGATCAGTTCAATGCCCTCAACGACCAACTCTTTGAGAGTGCCTACCAGGCCAACCGCTTCGCCAATATCATGGGCCCCGTGAACGCCCAGTTGGGCAACCTAAGCTATGTGGTCTGCGCCGTGGTGGGTGGCATCCTGGCTATCACAGGGGTGTCAGGCCTTACCCTGGGTGGCCTGGCCAGCTTCTTGAACTTCAATAAGTCATTCAATATGCCCATCAACCAGGTGAGCATGCAATTCAACAGCATTATCATGGCTCTGGCAGGTGCAGACCGAATTTTTAAGCTTATGGACGAGAAGCCAGAGGTGGACGAGGGCTATGTGGAGCTGGTGAATGCAGTGAGGAAACCTGACGGAGAGTTGACAGAGAGCAAGGAGCGGACAGGGCTTTGGGCCTGGAAGCATTACCACAAGGCGGACAATACCACCACCTATGTAGAGCTCAAGGGGGACGTGGTGTTCGACGGTGTGGACTTTGGCTACAATGACGATAAAATGATTCTGCACGATGTTGTGCTTCATGCCCAGCCTGGACAGAAGATTGCCTTTGTAGGAGCCACTGGAGCGGGCAAGACCACCATCACCAATCTGATCAATCGTTTCTACGATATTCAGGATGGAAAAATACGGTATGACAATATTAACGTCAATAAGATCAAAAAGGCGGATCTGAGGCGCTCTCTGGGAATCGTGCTTCAGGATACTCATTTGTTCACAGGCACTGTCATGGAGAATATTCGCTATGGCAAGATGGACGCCACAGATTCAGAGGTAAAGAAGGCGGCGGTGCTGGCCAATGCCCATGGATTCATCCAGAGGCTGCCGGATGGATATGATACCATGCTCCATGGGGACGGCGCAAACTTAAGCCAGGGCCAGAGACAGCTTCTGGCCATAGCAAGGGCTGCCATTGCGGATCCTCCGGTACTGATTCTGGACGAAGCTACCAGCTCCATTGACACTAGGACAGAGAAGCTGGTGCAACAGGGCATGGACGCGCTGATGAAAGGCCGTACCAATTTCGTCATAGCACACCGTCTCTCCACGGTCAAAAACAGCGACTGCATCATTGTGCTGGAGCAGGGCCGCATTATAGAGAGAGGCACCCACGATGAGCTTATGGAGCAGAAAGGCAAGTATTATCAGCTGTACACCGGAAATGCGGTGGCAGTGTGAGGGGAATGCAAAATATTTCTTGCTTTTTCGTGAAAACAGGATTATAATAGCTTTTGTCAAATCAATAGAAAATTCTTCGGGGTCGGGTGAAATTCCCTACTGGCGGTATAGTCCGCGACCCGGGGCAGACTTAAAGTTATGACTTTGTCTGCTACGGCTGACTCGGTGAAAC
>CANRZC010000082.1 GCA_947644185.1 uncultured Acetatifactor sp. | reverse complement strand
GAAGCTGGATCCGTATATCAATGTGGATCCCGGTACCATGAGCCCTTATCAGCATGGAGAAGTATATGTAACAGAGGATGGGACAGAGACGGATTTGGATCTGGGCCACTATGAGAGATTCATTGACGAGGATCTGAACAAATACTCCAACCTAACCACAGGCAAAGTATACTGGAATGTATTGAACAAGGAGCGGCGGGGAGAGTATCTGGGCTCCACGGTTCAGGTGATCCCGCATATCACCAATGAAATCAAGGAGTTTGTCTATCGAGTAGGGAAGAAGACGGATGCGGATATTGTCATTACAGAGATCGGCGGTACCATTGGCGATATTGAGTCCCAGCCCTTCATCGAAGCAGTGCGACAGATTTCCCTGGAGGTGGGCAGGGAAAACAGTCTCTTCATCCATGTGACTTTAGTGCCCTTTCTCAGAGGCTCAGACGAACACAAGTCAAAGCCCACGCAACATTCCGTGAAGGAATTGCAGGGGATGGGAATCAATCCCAATATCATTGTTCTGCGCTGTGACGAGCCTTTGGAGGAGGCGATTTTCAAGAAAATTTCTCTGTTCTGCAATGTAAAGCCGGACTGTGTCATAGAAAATATTACACTGTCAAATCTATATGAGGCGCCACTGATGCTGGAGAAGTCCAATTTTTCAGCGGTGGTATGTCGTGAACTGGGGCTGGAGACGCCTGCACCACAGTTAGAAGAATGGATCCAGATGGTGGAGCGCAGCAAGGTGAGGACAAGGACGGTTCAAATCGGCCTGGTAGGAAAATATGTGGGACTGCACGATGCCTACCTGTCCGTAGCAGAGGCCTTGCGCCATGCAGGCTATGAACATGAGGCAAAGGTAGAGATCCATTGGATTGACTCTGAGGAGCTTACCATGGAAAGTTACCAGGAGAGATTGGCAGGTCTGGACGGTATCCTTGTCCCAGGTGGCTTTGGCAGCCGGGGAATTGAGGGAATGATACTTGCAGTTCGATATGCCAGGGAGAAGGGGCTTGCCTATTTTGGCATTTGTCTGGGCATGCAGGTGGCAGTGATTGAATATGCGAGAAATGTGGCTGGCATCTTAAATGCAAATTCGGGAGAATTTGACGAGCAATGTGGCAACAAGGTCATTGATTTTATGCCAGGGCAGAGCGGGGATATCGATAAAGGCGGGACATTGCGACTGGGGGCGTATCCATGTCACATTAAAGAAGGAACCATGATGGAGCGCTGTTACGGAAGTCAGCTTATTAGCGAGCGTCACAGGCATCGGTATGAGTTTAACAATGATTACAGAGAAATCTTGCAGGACAAGGGCCTGGTAATCAGCGGTATTTCGCCTGATGGCAGATTAGTGGAGACAGTAGAGCTGGCGGGACGCAATTTTTATCTGGGTGTGCAGTATCATCCAGAGTTTAAGAGTCGCCCCAATCATCCCCATCCGCTGTTTAAAGGCTTTATTGGTGCGGCTGCGGCGCACTCACAACACTCCCAGGGAGTTTAAACCAGAAAGGGCTATTATGGATTTACATGAAGAATGTGGTGTGCTGGGGGTTATCAGTCCTGAAACCACCAACGTGGCAGGAATTGCCTATTATGGGCTATATGCTTTACAGCACCGAGGGCAGGAGAGCTGTGGCATCGTGATAAATGATGACGGTGTGTTTTCCTCCCATAAGGATTTAGGGCTGGTCAGCGAGGTGTTTTCTGCTGATACCTTGTCTCGTCTGCCAAAGGGAAATATGGCAGTAGGCCATGTCCGCTATGGGACCACAGGCGGTACCAATCGAAACAATTGCCAGCCCATCCAGGTAAATCATCAGAAGGGAAAACTGGCGCTGGCCCATAATGGGAACTTAAGCAATGCCGCAGAACTGCGCAATATGCTGGAATTATCAGGAGCTATTTTCCATACCACCAGCGATACGGAGACCATTGCCTATATTGTCACAAGGGAGCGGTTGCGCACCAGCTCCATTGAGGATGCGCTCAGTGCAGCCATGGACACATTAGACGGAGCCTATTCCCTTGTATTAATGTCTTCCCAAAAGCTCATATGTGCCAGAGATCCTTATGGCTTCAGACCACTTTGCTACGGCCGGACCAAGGAGGGAATGTACGTGGCAGCTTCCGAAAGCTGTGCCTTAAAGGCAGTGGGAGCAGAGCTTGTGCGGGATTTAGAGCCGGGAGAGATTCTGGTGTTTGGCCCAGAAGGCATTGTCTCCCGCAGAGAACACTGCGGGAAAAAGCCTAAAAAGCTCTGTATTTTTGAATATATTTACTTTGCAAGACCGGATTCCGTGATAGACAATGTGTCAGTCCATGGGGCGCGGATACAGGCTGGCCGAATCTTGGCAAAGAGACACCCCGCAGAGGCCGATATTGTGATGGGTGTACCGGATTCTGGGTTGGACGGTGCCCTGGGCTTTTCCATGGAGTCTGGAATTCCCTATGGAATTGGTATGATAAAGAATAAATATATCGGCAGAACTTTCATCTCGCCGGGACAAAATGAGAGGGTGGATCAGGTGAAGATCAAACTCAGCGCCATTGAGGAGAGTGTGCGGGGAAAGCGGGTGGTCTTGATAGACGATTCGATTGTGAGAGGTACTACAAGCGGTCGCATTGTGAAGCTTCTCAGAGAGGCAGGTGCAAAGGAAATCCATATGCGCATCTCGTCGCCTCCGTTTCTGAACCCCTGTTATTATGGCACCGATATTGATTCCAGGGAGAATCTGATTGCTTGTCATCACAGTGTGGAGGAGACGGCGCAGATCATTGGTGCGGACAGTCTGGGCTATCTGCCAGTATCAGATTTAGAGGGGCTTATTGGAAATAATGGATTTTGTAGCGCCTGCTTTGATGGAGCATATCCTACACCAGTTCCGGCAGATACAAGAAGAGATCGGTTTGAACAGAAGCTTTCCCAAAGGAGAAAGGAATAGAGCATGACAGCAAGAAAAAGGCTGCGGGGACAGACAGGGGCATATGGGTCTGGACCACGCAGCCTTTTTCAACCTAGTGCCTCATGCAGAGAAAGTATGTGGTTACGGCAAGGCATAGGATTTCTGAAGATTAGAGAAAAAATGAATTGGTGGTTGGCAGACGAAAATGAATATGGTATCATCAGGAGTAGAGGTACATGGACCTGTAACAAAGGAGGCAGAATGGACGATGAAAATCCGGTGTGTCGTAGAGCGAATTACCTATCAGAATCCGGAGAACGGCTATTCTGTCTTGAAGGTAAACGTAAAAGGATATGATGATTACGTCACTGTAGTGGGAAACCTGCTGGATGCCAATGTGGGTTCTGTGCTTTTGGTGGAGGGAAACTGGAAGGTAGACACCAAATATGGCCGCCAGTTCATGGCTCAGAGCTGGGAGGAAACTCTTCCAGCCACAGTGTATGGTATGGAGAAATATTTGGGCAGCGGACTGATTAAAGGCGTAGGGCCCAAATATGCAAAGAAAATTGTCCAAAAATTTGGAACGGATACCTTCACAGTTATCGAGGACAATATTCAGCTTTTGATAGAGATTCCGGGTATCGGGCAGAAGCGGATTCGCATGATAGCTGAGAGCTGGGAGCGGCAAAAGGAAGTGAAGAACATTATGCTTTTTTTGCAGGAGCATGGTGTGAGCACAGCCTTTGCCGCCAGAATATACAAGCAATATGGAAATGAAAGCATTGCCAAAATGAAGGAAAATCCTTTTCAGCTGGCAGATGATATCTGGGGAATTGGCTTCAAGACTGCAGATGGAATTGCTGAGAAGCTGGGTTTTGGAAAGGAGACATATGTTCGCTTGCGCAGCGGCATTATGTACACCTTAAGTGAGTTGGCGGACGAGGGGCATGTGTACGCGCGAAAGGAGCAGTTGATAGAAAAGGCGTCGGCTCTGCTGGAGGCCGAGGACTGCTGCATTGTCATGACCATGGATCAGATGCTTTTAGACAAGGACTTAATACAAGAGGAGGACTGCCTATATCTGCCTCCCTTTTATTATGCGGAGACAGGGACTGCAAATAAGTTAAAGCGCCTGGCCACATTCCCGGCAAAAGATAGATTGTGGGTGCAGTTAGACAGAGCCAGGCAGGAGAGCGGGAACGAAAATCTCTCTGTAGATGTGTCAAGAATTGAAAAATCCATTGGTATGCACTATGATGAGATTCAGGCAGATGCCATCCGACGCGCTGCTATGGCGAAGGTGATGGTGCTGACAGGAGGGCCTGGTACAGGCAAGACCACTACCACCCAGGGAATCATTGCCGCCTTCCGGGCGTATGGCTTGAAAATATTGCTGGCGGCGCCCACTGGGAGAGCAGCGAAGCGCATGACTGAGGCCACGGGATTGGAGGCAAAGACCATTCACAGGCTGTTGGAATGCAAGCCGCCAGAAGGGTACCAAAAGGATGAGGAGAATCCATTGGAGGGGGATGTGTTGATCGTGGACGAATGCTCCATGATAGATATCGTGCTGATGAATTCCCTTTTGAAGGCAATCCCAGAAAAGATGCGCCTGATTTTGGTGGGAGATATTGACCAGTTACCCTCTGTGGGAGCGGGAAATGTGCTCAGGGACATTATTGATTCTGAGAGATTTGCTGTAGTTCGGCTGACGAGGATTTTCAGACAGGCCCAGGAGAGTCGGATTATTATGAATGCCCACCGGATCAATGCTGGGCAGATGCCAGACATTTCCAATGGTAAGAACACGGACTTCTTTTTTCTACAAAAGGAGGAGCCGGAGGATGTGGCAGCGGAAATTGTGAGGCTGGTGAAGGAAAAACTGCCGCGATATTACCATGTGGAATCTACCAGTATTCAAGTGCTCACTCCAATGCAGAAGGGCGTGGTGGGAGCCACAAATCTGAATCTGGTACTGCAGGAGGCGCTGAATCCAGAGGGTGAGGGGCTGCGGCGCAGTGGCTTTATCTATCGTGTGGGAGATAAGGTCATGCAGATAAAAAATAATTACGACAAGGAAATCTTCAATGGCGATATAGGGATGATCACAGCTGTAGATATGACAGAGCGAGTCCTGACCGTGAATTTTGATAATCGGGAAATCTCATATGACGCAACGGAGCTGGACGAGCTACTCCATGCCTATGCCACTACGATTCACAAGGCCCAGGGTTCAGAGTACCCCATAGTGGTGATGCCGGTGTTGATGACCCATTTCATAATGCTACAGAGGAATCTGATCTATACAGGGATTACCCGGGCGAAAAAGATACTGGTGGTGGTAGGGACGAAGAAAGCACTGTCCTATGCCGTGCGGAATGTGACTGTAACCGCGCGCAACTCTATGCTGAAAGAGCGGCTGGGGGAAATGCTATGCTAGCCCAGGTACTATCTGGACAGATACGGAACTGAAATAAGGAGAGACAAATGACAAAAAAACAGAGAGCATTGGAAATCATAGAGAGACTGAAACAGGAATACCCCCATACAGATTGCACGCTGGAATATGACCAGGCATGGAAGCTGCTGGTCAGTGTGCGGTTGGCAGCACAGTGTACGGATGCCAGGGTGAATGTAGTAGTGGAGAAATTATATGAGAAGTTTCCAGATGTAAATGCTCTGGCAGAGGCTCCGGTGGAGGAAATCGAGAAGATCGTCCATCCCTGTGGCCTGGGTAAGAGCAAGGCCAGGGACATCAGTGCCTGTATGAGGATGCTGCGAGATGAATATGACGGAAAAGTGCCAGATGATTTCGCTAAGCTGTTAGAGCTGCCAGGGGTAGGGCGGAAAAGTGCCAACCTGATCATGGGAGATGTGTTTGGGAAGCCTGCCATTGTCACAGATACCCATTGTATCCGCCTGGTGAACCGCATGGGGCTAGTGGATGGCATCAAGGAGCCAGCAAAAGTAGAGAAGGAGCTCTGGAAACTCATTCCGCCCAAGGAGGGAAATGATTTTTGCCATCGACTGGTGGACCACGGCAGGGCGGTGTGTACAGCCCGGACAAAGCCTTATTGTGACAGATGCTGTCTGCAGGATGTGTGCAAAAAGGCAGGAATTTGAAGAAATATGTTTAGAAAATAAATTTATGGAAAATAGGAGAGACGGCTATGGAGGATTTGAGGAAACTAATGCAATCAGAATGGAGGGACAGGCTGAAGCACTGGATTCGCACCCTAAAGGATGACTTTTATCAGCCATTGGGGGAGATTTCATGGGGGGCCTATCCCACAGAGGAGTACCTGACCTATGAGCAGGCGCTAGAAAAGGATTTTGCGCAGGTAAAGCCAGGCTTTACCTGGGGAAAGCTCTGGGAATATTGCTGGTTCAAGGGCAGTATTGACCTTCCCAAAGAAGCAGAGGGCCAGAGAATTGTCATGGATCTGCAGCCTCAGGGCGAGTCTACATTGTTTGTCAATGGAAAAGCCTTTGGCACCTATAGGGCTTCCTGGGTAAATGAGCCACATCACTTTCTGGAAGATAATGTGATTGCTACCTGTGGTAAGGCAGGAGAACATTATGAGGTGGTGATGGAGACTTATGCCGGGCATTTTTATCCAGAAGCGCCCCACAGCGGCTGTTCCACAGGTCCTGTGCTGCCAGGGGCATTTAAAGATCCGGCGACAGAGGGGGAGAGACGGGTCCTGGGCAAATGTACCTATGGAATCTGGAATGAGGATGCCTATCAGCTGTACATGGATGTGGAGACCTTAAACCAGCTTTTGCTAATGTTGGATGCAAAATCACTGCGAGCTGCAAAGATTGCAAAGGCATTGGAGCAGTTTACACTGATAGTAGATTTTGAACAGCCAAGAGAGGGCCGAATTGCCAGCTACCGGGCTGCCAGAGAAGCGCTATCCCCTGTAATGGAGGCAAAAAATGGATCTACAGCTCCTGTATTTTATGCAGTGGGCAATGCTCATTTAGATCTGGCATGGCTGTGGCCCATGGCGGAGACCTACCGGAAGACCGCCCGGACTTTTGCAGCCCAGCTGCGCCTGATCGAAGAGTATCCAGAGTATAAATTTATACAAAGCCAGCCAGCATCCTATGAAATGTGCCGGAAATACTATCCAGAATTGTTTGCTAGAATCAAGGAGGCTGTAAAGGGCGGACAATGGATTGCAGACGGCGCTATGTGGGTAGAGCCTGACACCAATATGGCCAGCGGCGAGGCCCTGATTCGACAGCTCCTCCATGGAAAGCGGTATTATAAAGAGGAGTTTGACGTGGACAGTGAGATTCTGTGGCTCCCGGATACCTTTGGCTATACTGCGGCGCTGCCACAGATTTTGAAGGGCTGTGGCGTGAAGTATCTGGTTACGCAGAAGATATTCTGGTCCTACAATGAGGGAGAACAGTTCCCTTACCACTACTTTAATTGGCAGGGCATGGATGGCAGCCAGATAGTTTCCTTCCTGCCTACCAGCTATACTTACCGCACAGATCCTACAGAGGCTAACAATATTTGGAAGAATCGCTCCCAGATGCAGGATTTAGATGCCTTTTTGATGCCCTTTGGATACGGGGACGGCGGTGGCGGACCAGCCAGAGACTACATAGAGTATGCAAAAAGGCAGGAAGATCTGGAGGGCAGCGTCAAGGTGAAAATGGCAGGACCTGGGGAATTTTTCCATGACATGGAAGAGCAGGGCGGTCCAGCACATACGTATGTGGGCGAGCTGTATTTCAGCGCCCATAGAGGTACCTACACCTCTCAAGCCATGATAAAGCAGAACAATCGCCGCAGTGAGCTGGGATTGCGGGAGATGGAGCTGTGGAGCAGCCTGGCTATGGAGAAGGGAATGGAATATGACCTTTCCAGGGCGGATGCTCTGTGGAAGGAGCTTTTGCTGCACCAGTTCCATGATATTTTGCCAGGTTCCAGTATCGCAAGAGTATATGTGGAGGCGGAGAAGGCTCATCACGAACTACAGCGATCTGCTGAAGAGATGAAAGATAGGGCTTTGGAGGCGCTGACAGACAAAAAGGATGTACAGGCTGTGACGGTCTGGAATTCCTTAAGCTTTGAGAGAAAGACATTGATAGATCTGCCTGAGCGTTTTGCCAATGGGGCGAAGACCTTGGAGGGAGAGATTTTACCTGTGGAGGTAGTGGATGGAAAGGTAAAAGCATTGGTGACGCTTCCTTCCTGCGGCGCAGTTTCTCTGCTTCCCCTGGGTGAAGGGCATGAAAATTCTGATGGGCATAGCTCCCAAACCTGTGAGACGGAGCAGGCAAAGACAAGTAACAAATGTCTGGTGGAAGAAACACCAGATGGATTCGTCATGGAGAATAGCCAGGTCAAGGCTGTGGTAAATGGCAAGGGTGAGGTGACATCCTTTCTTCTGAAGAGCTCTGGCAGAGAGTTTGCAGAGAAACCCCTGAATCATCTGCGCCTGTACAAAGATGTACCTCGTAAGTTCGATGCCTGGGATATTGATTCCAATTATATCCATCAGGAGGTAGAGGCTCTGACCAATGCGAATGTGGAATGTCTGTCTTATGGCCTGGAGGGTGTGCTGAAAGTAAGCGGCAACATCAGCAATTCTACATTCACACAATATATTCGCCTTGCCGCAGAAAGCAGACGACTGGAATTCGAGACAGAAATAGACTGGAAAGAGCTGCACCGTCTGTTAAAAGCCACATTTCCTGTGGATATATATGCAGAGAATGGCATCAATGAAATGCAGTTTGGCTTTGTGGAGCGTCCCACGCACAGATCCAGACTGTATGAAAAGGACAGATTCGAGGTATGCAATCACCGTTATAGTGCACTTTGTGAAGGAAATCATGGCGCCGCAGTGCTCAATGACTGTAAATATGGCATTAGCATGAATAGCAATGCACTGGAGCTGACACTGCTGCGGGCCCCGTCTTGCCCGGAAATGCAGGCAGACAATCGGGTACACCACTTTACCTATGGATTTACTGCATGGGAGGGAAGCTTTGCAGATAGTGATGTAGTCAGACAGGGCTATGAACTGAATGTGAAACCGCAGATCAGCGATGGCAGCACAGAAAGCTTT
>CANRZC010000081.1 GCA_947644185.1 uncultured Acetatifactor sp. | reverse complement strand
CTGGAAAATGAAATGCAAAAATTGCTTTCCACCAATATCTAACAGTTGACAATATTCCACAAGTGGAATATAATACGAATATAGAAATTGGCAGCAGGCATAAAAAGCCACAGGAGGACAGAGGAGCAGGCATGTTAAAGCATGGCATTTTAGGACTGATCAATTATCATGAAATGACAGGATACGAAATCATGGAAGCATTCCGGGATTCCCTGCACTTTTTCTGGAAAGCCCAGACAAGCCAGATCTACAGAGAGCTGCAGACTTTAGAAAAGGAGCGATGGGTGGAGAAGACAGTTGTGCCCCAGCAGGGAAAGCCGGATAAGAATCTCTATTCCATCACAGAGGAAGGCAGGCGAGAACTGCTTAAATGGCTGGGAGATGGAGAGCTGGGCTTAAGCGTGCGGATGCCAATGCTGATGAAGGTGTTTTTTATGGGAGAGCAGAGCCGGGAAGACAGCATAGGCTATTTTGCGGAGTTAAAGCGATGCTGTCAAATGTTCCTGGACAGCCTGGAGGCTGTGCCAAAGTACATAGAAGCTTACAGCGCTTATCTTGACAATAAGGAGAAAGCCCTGTACTGGGAGATGGCAGTGGAATACGGACGAAAGAACATGCAGATGTGTACGGAATGGGCACAGGATTGCATTCAAAAACTGGAGGGGGATAGGGGCATATGAAGATTCTAGCGATCAATGGAAGTCCTAAGGGAGGCAGAAGCAACACATATCAATTGACCAGGGCATTTATAGAAGGGATGAAAGAAAGCACAGAAGAAACGGGAGAGGCCCTGGAAGTCCGGGAAATCCAGGCGAACACCCTGGAGATACACCCCTGTCTGGGCTGCTTTTCCTGCTGGAACAAGACGCCTGGAGCCTGCTGTATCCAGGATGACATGAGGCAGGTGATCCAGGGGCTTCTGTGGGCGGATGTGACTATATGGAGCTTTCCGCTATATTATTTTACTGTGCCGGGAGGACTGAAAAACCTCATCGACCGACAGCTTCCCATGGTGCTGCCCTTTATGGTGGAAAATGACAACCAGACTGGCAATGGAAGCCATCCCTCCAGATATGATATGAGTGGCAAGCGGACGGTGGTGATTTCCACCTGCGGTTTTTATACGGCGGAGGGGAATTATGACGGAGTATGTAGCCTGTTTGACCATATCTGTGGCAGAGACAGTTATACTACCATATTCTGCGGACAGGGGGAGCTGTTTCGGGTGCCGGAGGTGTCCCAGAGGACCGGGGAATATCTGGGGTATGTCCGGGAAGCAGGAAAAGAGTATGCGGCAGGCGGCATTCACCCAGAGACGGAAGAGAAGCTAAAGGAGCTGCTGTATCCCCGGGAGACCTTTGAGAGCTGGGCGGATGTAAGCTGGGGAATTGATAAAACGGAAGGGGGGAGAGAATCCGATGCCCTGACATTTACCAGACAGATGGCAGTGCTTTACCGAAAGGAGAGTTATGCCGGCAAAAGCCAGGTGCTGGAAATGTACTACACAGATATAGGCGAATGCTATCAGATTCTTCTGGGAGCGGAGGGAAGCCAGGTGATTACAGATGGCTCTGGGACTGCTACCACCAGGATCGAGACACCGCTATCTGTGTGGCGCTCTATTGCGGCCGGGGAAATCCGGGGAGATGAGGCGCTGATGAAGGGGCTCTATAAAGTAAAAGGGGATTTCAACCTGATGCTCCGGTGGAACGATTACTTTGGGGCACCGGGAGGAAGTTCAGATGGAGAGGGCCACAGGGCGGAAAGGGGAAGGAGGGGAGACGGCGAACAAAAAGGCTCCCGGAAAACAGGCGGCATCCACACCCCGGACCGGGAGACCAATATGAACATTATGCTGCTCCCCTGGCTGTGTCTCTGGATATCCGTGGGAATAAGCAGTCAGATAGGAAGCATTCTCACCATCGCTACCTGCCTTCTTGTGCCGTTGGTGTTCTACCGAAATAAGAAGACCTTGTACGATAGTTTAAGCGGTGTGCTGGCAGGGGGATGCTCCATGGCAGTGCTGTTGGGAGGGCCTGTGAGACTGCTCCTGCCATTGTCTTACCTGAGCTTTGGAATCATGTGGACTGTGACCTGCTTTGGGAAGATACCCCTCACAGCCCACTATTCCATGAACGATTACAACGGGGAGGACGCATTGCAAAACCCGCTTTTTCTGAAAACTAACTGGATTTTAACCCTGATGTGGGGCATCCTGTATCTGGTGACCCCTATCTGGACCTACTTTCTCATGGGCACAGGCTTAAGCCCCTACATGGGAGCCATCAATTCTCTGCTGCCTGCCCTGATGGGAATTTTCACAGTATGGTTTCAGAAATGGTATCCTGCGAAGGTGGCCAGGGGAGAGTAAGAGCGTTATGAAAAACTCTGCTCTGTCCGCTCAATGATCTCGTCCTGCAGTGGCTTATCTAGGTTGTTAAAATAGTCGCTGTACCCTGCTACCCGCACGATTAAGTCCTGGTATTCCTCCGGGTTCTTCTGGGCCGCAAGCAGGGTATCCCGCCCCACTACATTAAACTGGATATGATGGCCATCCATGTCGAAATAGGTGCGGATCAGATCTGCCATATGGTTCAGACCCTCCTCATCAGCCACCACCTCTGGTGTGAATTTCTGGTTCAGCAAGGTGCCTCCGGTTCGTAAGTGATCCATTTTCGCACAGGATTTGATCACAGCAGTAGGACCGTTTATATCCGCGCCTTTTTCCGGGGAAATGCCCTCGGACACTGGCTTGTGAGCCAACCGTCCGTTGGGGCTGGCGATCATCACGTCCCCAAAGTACACATGACAGGTGGTGGGCAGCATATCTACCCGGTAGGTGCCTCCCCGCATGTTGGGCCTTTGACTGACATTCTCCACGAAATAGTGGAATATCTTTCGCATGAGATCATCCGCATAGTCGTCATCATTGCCGTACTTTGGCGTCTTGTTGCGCACTAGGTTTAACAGCCTGTCATGGCCTTTGAAATTGGCCTGCAGGGCGGCCAGCAGCTCTCCCATGGTGAAATTCTTGTGATCGTACACATTGTACTTTACTGCGGACAGGCAGTCCGCGATAGTACCTGTACCCACACCCTGAATGACGCTGGTGTTGTAGCGGGCCCCTCCCGCATTGTAGTCCCTGCCCTTTTCGATACAGTCGTTGGTCAGGATGGACAGGAAGGGAACGGGCATGTATTTGGCGTACAGGGACTCAATCACATTGGAGCCCTTTACCTTGATGTCAAGGAAGTAATCGATCTGCTTCGTGTAGGCCTCCCACAGCTCCTCAAAGGTCTGGAAATCCTTTGCCTCTCCGGTCTTAGGCCCTAACTGTTTCCCGGTCATGGGATCGAGACCGTTAAACAGGGTCAGTTCAAATACTTTAGGCAGGTTGAAATATCCCTGGAGAATATAGGCCTCATTGCCGAAAGCGCCGGTCTCCACACAGCCGGAGCAGCCGCCTTTTCTGGCATCCTCCAGAGTCTTGCCAGCGTTTAGAAGCTCCTGGATAATGGCCTCTGTGTTGTAGAAGGCTGGCTGCCCCCACCCCTTTCTGGCCACCTCACAGGCCCGCTTTAAGAACCTGCGGGGATTCTTGCGGCTGATCTGCACATTGGAATTGGGCTGTACCAGCTGCATCTCATCCATGCAGTCCAGAATGATATAGGAGACCTCGTTGACGCCGTCCTCCCCTTCAGGGGTGACGCCGCCGGTATTGATATTGGCAAAGTCCGTGTAAGTGCTGCTCTCCTTTAAGGTAATGCCCACTTTGGGCGGTGCAGGCTGGTTGTAAAATTTTACCCACAGGCATTCCATCAATTCTAGGGCCTGGTCTCTGGTGAGGATCCCGGCCTGGGTGTCTCTGTCATAAAAAGGCCCCAGATGCTGATCGAAATGTCCCGGCGAATAGGCATCCCAGGGATTCAATTCCGTGGTCACTGCCAGATGGGTAAACCAGTAAGTCTGGATAGCCTGGTAGAAGGTTTCCGGCTTATGGGCTGGCACCACATCACAGTTGGCCGCAATCTGCAGCAGCTCTTTCTTGCGGGTCTCATCTGTGCAGTCCGCTGCCATCTGCCTGGCAAGCTCTCCGTAGCGCCTCCCTAAAATCATAATAGCATCGCAGGCGATGTACATGGCGTTTAGCTGATCCCGCTTATTTAGGGCCTCCGGATCCCTCTGATAGTCCAGAGCGGCCAGGGCTTCTTTGATGTCAGCTTGATAGTCTAGATATCCCTTTTCATAGAGCTTTACAGAGCCTACTGTGTGACCGGGGCCTCGCTGCTCCATAAATTCTGTGAAGATACCGGCCGCGTAAGCCTCCTTCCACTCCTGGGTCATGCTGCCTAAAATGCGGTGGCGCATGGAGCGCTCCTCCCAGTAGGGGATGATTTTCTCCTGCTGAATCTTTAGGTCCTCCTGGGTCACGGTGAAGTTGACTACGCTGCGATCGTTCATATTGCGCATATCTTCCAGGGTATGGCAGCACAGCTCCGGAAAGGTGGGAGCAGCCTGGGGATAGTCCCCTTTTTCGCCTACGATAAGCTCGCCCTCCCCGATATAGAGCTTTTTATGGGAAAAGAAATGCTTCAGAGTCAATGCCCGCAGCTCTGGCACGGAGACCTTGCCTTCGTACATTTGATAACTTTCTGTCTCCAGAACAGCCCGCTCTATGTAGATATGGGGCTGGGTCTGGGTGCTCAGCTTCCTGAGTCTTTTAATGCGGTCATTCATACCGCGTTCCTGTACCTTTGCCATTGATTAACCTCCTATCTGAATATTTTGAAAACCCTCTTCTCGGAATCGCTCTACTGCCTGTTCCAGCCAGGCATCCTCCGGTGGGGCCATGGAATCCTTGTCATAAAGTCTGTCCAGTCTTGCATATTTTCCGCTGCCGGTGCTGTGGTATTTTAGCAGATGGATGCGGTGTGTGTTGATTTTGTGTTCCTGCAGAAAATGGATGACAGCATCCAGATGCTTCTGTGTGGCGTTTACTCCCTCAATGAGAGGAAGGCGGAGATGAATATTCCCGCCGTCAGCGCTTAATGCTATCAGGTTCTCTAGAATTATGCGGTTGTCCACACCAGTGTATTTTCTGTGAGCCTGGGAATCCAGCAGCTTGATGTCATACAGAAAGGCGTCTGTATAGGGAAGCACTTGTCTGATATGGTCATAGGGGACATAGCCACAGGTGTCAATGTTTACACTGTATCCTTTTTGGTGTAGCTGTCTGACCAGAGCTTCTATGTAATCCATGTCCTGGCATAGTGGTTCTCCCCCAGATAGGGTGATGCCGCCTCCTGAGCGCTCGTAGAACATGCGATCCTTTTCCAGCTCCCGGACCAGGTCAGGGAGCTCATATGCTGTTCCCACTGTCTCTCTTGCATTGTAAGGGCAAGCCGCCACACATGCGCCACAGGTCCCACACAGGCTTCGGTCAAGAGTTGCTATGGGATTTTTGGGGGCCTGGATTTTCAGAGTAATGGCATTTTGACCACAGACTGCCACACAGGCACCGCAGCCCATGCAGCGATCCGCGTGGAAGAGGAGCTCTTGTTCGAAATGCTGGCTCTCTGGATTGTGGCACCAGGAACAGGACAGCGGGCAGCCTTTGAAAAAGACAGTGGTGCGGATACCCGCGCCGTCGTGGATGGAATATTTCTGGATATTGAAAATCAGTGGCTTGCCCATTCCATTTAGCTCCTTGCATATTTATTCAAGTTTAATTTTACCCCATAGCTTTTTGCTGTGTCAATAGTGAAATCCGGTTTTGTTTTTGGCTGCTTTATGATACAATTTTATAGAAGAGCCATTTGGCAACAGATCCGCAGACAAAAGATTGCATCCAGAGACAGGAAAGCTGTTTTGGAAGATGCTATCCTAAAAGCAGCGCCCAAAGATTGTCCCCAGATAGGGGCGGCGTGGAAAAAAGATGCGGAGGAGACAGCTATGGAAGCAAATATTTTGGAGCACTACAAAAAGACCAGTACCTATACTTATGGGGGAGCTTACGGGGATTATTTCCGTTCCCTGCCGGATGATATTTCTGTGCTGGGAAGGCTGGTCTGCGGCCAGGTGATACACAGGGTGACTTTGATGGAGGGGAATACCAATGCCAACGGGACCTTGTTGTATGGCGATATGAACCGGTATCCCTGGCACCGGATGCGCTGCGAGGATGATATCTTTCTCACGGCCTCGGCCATGACGGCTGAGCTGTTTCGCCTGGACGGACGGGGGTTTGTGCGGGACAGAAAAGTGGAAGACAAAATTGTGGTGACATGCCGCTATGTATCCGTGCTTATGAGTGCAATCCTGAAAGCCAAAGGAATTCCGGCCAGATGCCGTGCCGGGTTTGCTCCTTATTTTAAAGAAGGAGTCAGCATGGATCATTGGATCAACCAGTATTACAGTGAGGAGAGAGGACGCTGGATTACCTTTGACGCTGACGGATTCTATGAGGAGGGCGGCATGCCTCTATCCCAGTATGACATGCCGCTAGACAGCTTTGACTGGGTGGCGGATGCCTACCTTGGGGTGCGCAGAGGGAAGACAGACGGAAGGCAATATCTCTACGCGGACGGGCTGGGAACCTGCTCTCTGCCTGCGCTGATTCGCTATCTGATTTACGATTTTCATGCGCTGATGAATCAGGAATTGACCTATACCTTCCTGCCCGCCTATCTGGACGGGAGGCTGGACAAGCTTAGGGAGGAGGAACTGCTGGAGTTGGATGAGCTGGCAGGTTGGTTGGCAGAGCCTGACAGATATTTTGAAGAGCTTTGTGGAGCTTGGGAGCAGAGGCGGAAATTTCGGATATTAAACAGTCCTCTGGTAGTGTGTTAGTGCTATGCTGATAGGGGATTGAGAGTAGTTTTTCGGGGGGGAGCCCAAATGGAGACAGGCAGATGGAGCATGGGGAAAGGATACAGGTATGATTAAATTTTGGGGGAAATCGGTATATCAGGGGATTGCGGCAGGGCCTGTGTTGGTGCTGAAAAAGAAAGACAATATTGTAATGAAAAATAACGCCGGGGATTCCCGGGCCGAGATGGAAAGAGTCCGCAGGGCTTTAGAAGGAGCCATTCAGGAACTCCAGGCGCTTTCCCGCAAAGCCATGGAAGAAGCCGGGGAGGCAGGCGCCGCTATCTTTGAAGCCCAGGCTATGATGCTGGAGGACGAAACATATCAGGAGGCCATCTGGGATAGGATCCGCGGGGAAAACCTGGCGGCGGAATCCGCGGTGGCCATGGCGGGAGACAGATTTGCGGAGAGATTCGCCGGCATGGAGGATGGGTATCTGAAAGCCAGAGAAGCGGACGTCAGGGACATTACCCAGAGGCTCCTTAGCAATCTGAAGGAGGGGGATGGAAAGGAGCTCTGGCTAAAAGCCCCTGCCATCATTGTGGCGGATGATCTGACGCCGGGGGAAACTTTACAGCTGGACAGGGAGAAGATTCTGGCATTTGTCACAGTACAGGGCTCGATGCATTCCCACACTGCCATTCTGGCTCGGATGATGGGCATCCCTGGGCTGGTAAACGTGCCTATGGAATTAGATAAGCTGCAGACTGGCATGAGGGCTGTGGTGGACGCAGGGGCCGGAGAGGTTATTTTTGAGCCGGATGCATCTCTGTGGGAAAAGGCCAAATGCCGTATGGCCCAGGAAAAGGAGAAGAAGCACCTTTTGCAGGCGCTGAAGGGAAAGGACAGTGTCACTGGAAGTGGCAGGCGGGTGGAGATTTGTGCCAATATCGGCGGCATGAAAGATGTGGCGTCTGTGCTGGAAAATGATGCTGAGGGAATCGGGCTGTTTCGCAGCGAATTCCTCTATTTGGGCCGGGATAGCTTTCCCTCGGAGGAGGAGCAGTTTCAGGTCTATAAACAGGTGCTCCAGGCCATGGGGGAGAAAAAAGTGATTATCCGCACGCTGGATCTGGGGTCGGATAAGAAAGCGGATTACCTTTCTATGGAAAAAGAGGAGAATCCTGCGCTGGGATGCCGGGGCATTCGTATCTGTCTGAGGCAGCCGGACATTTTCAAGACCCAGTTAAGAGCCCTTCTGCGCGCCTCTGTATATGGGAATTTGTCTGTTATGTATCCCATGATTATCTCCGTGGAAGAGGTGGAGAAGATTCAGAAAATTGTGGAAGAGGTACAGAGGGAATTGGAGCAGGAGCAGGTTCCTTTCCGACTTCCCAGGCAGGGACTTATGATTGAGACGCCGGCAGCGGTGATGATCAGCCACAGGCTGGCGCAGCTAGTAGACTTTTTCAGCATCGGAACCAATGATCTGACCCAGTATACTTTGGCCATTGACAGACAAAATGGGAAGCTGGCAGACTTCTACGATCCACACCATGAGGCTATCCTGGACATGATCCGGATGGTGGTGGACAATGCCCATAAGTATGGAAAATGGGTGGGCATCTGTGGGGAGCTGGCGTCGGATCTGGAGCTGACAGCAGACTTTGTGGAGATGGGGATTGACGAACTGTCTGTGGCACCTGCCATGGTACTGCCGCTGCGCGGATATATTCGGGAGATGTGATGTTTTTGTGGACTATCCGTCCAATGCGAATTAGGTCGAAATATGGTATGCTCTTTCTGTTGCCGCCCTTATACTGGTGACAGGAAGGGGGTGTGACCCATGGACATAGTTCAGTCTTTCCTTATTTCCGTGTTGGCAGGTATTGTTGTTTTTTATATCTGCAAGTGGCTGGACGGAGATGAGTAGTCGGTGACCTGGCCCAAGCGGTTCACTTCTCCGTAAAAAAGAAGAAGAATCCCCGAAAGTAGGCCAATACTTTCGGGGATTCGTTCTTTTTGTGTGACTCATGCATATCCCAGTCTTTATTTCCATGTCTACTATAGCATATGCGCAGTGGGATTGCAATATATATGGAAAATTTTAGTAACTCGCAGGGATTAAAAAAGAAACGAGCAGCCCGTTTGAGTAAAAACTGTACGGTGAAAACCCATCTCTTTTACAAATGATTGTATCGGA
>CANRZC010000080.1 GCA_947644185.1 uncultured Acetatifactor sp. | reverse complement strand
AAACCTCATTGAAATCATAGTAAAATGCACTTAAAGCAAATTTTCTAAGAACTCAAATTCTGAAACTCAAAAAAGCAACTCTTGTAAATCGGAATAAATCGGAAAATTCTTGCTTTACCAATCCACAAAGAAAAGCGGGAGATTCCGAAGATGCTGTCTGCGGTGATTTCCTGAGAAAGAGAAGGAGGGATCCCAATGGCAGAAAAAGACATTGCGGAAAAAGTTCTGATATCATACAGCGATGTGTTTGCGGACTGTGAAAACGCGCTGGCCTATGGCGGAATACAGAGGCTGAAGGCGGAGAACCTGCACCCTGCACCGACAGAAAGCTATTATCGAGGACAGAAGGGACTGCACAATCAGTTTGTGGATGTGAGTGCATATCTGGTGGAGGATGGTGTCATCAAAATGCAGTTTCTCATAGGTAACGAGACGGATTTGGAGAAATATCAGGTTTTGCGGAAAGCTTCCTATGAGGGCGGTGCCTACAGAGCTCAGTTGGAGACAGATAGGCCAATCTATCCGGTGATTGGTATGGTGATAGATTGGAGTCATAAAAAATCTCGGATTGCCATCAGCCTGCATGAGCTTTTGCGCGCAGAGGGAGTTTTGCAGGAGGATTTGAGGCGGGTGGATGATATAAGACTGGAAGTTTACCATATGCGTAATCTTTCCAAAGAAGTTAGAGACAGATTTGTCAGCGACATAGGATTTGTGGCAGATTATCTGAATGAGGGAAGCTTCGAGAACCGTAAGGAGCAAAAAATTATTCACGTAGAAGCGCTGTGTGAAATGATGGATGTGCTGACAGGGGATACCAGATTTACGGAGCAAATGGAGGAATTGTTAAGGAGGCAGAGGAAAGGAGGGGAGGTTCTTATGTGCGAGTATATTGATATGCTGGAAACGAGGGGGGAAAACCGACTGATCACGCTGCTGTCAAAGCTATATTCCCTGGGAAGGGATGAGGACGCAAAGTTGGCTGTGAGTGATGAAAAGGAAAGAGCGCGGTTGTACGAGGAATTCTGTATCGCAAATTAGAGATATTCCGGTTCCCTCTGTGAAAAATTTACATCTTTATGAATTTTATAAACAAAAATGATACATTTCTGCTTTATCATAAAATCCATCAAGAAGATGGGAAGGATATTTAGAGGTGTAAATATGGTAAGGCAGAGCAGTAGTGCAGAGAGAAGAGATTACGAAGAGGAAAGACCCAGGAGGAATCCCTACCTGGTGGATTACGAGGGAGAGCGAAATAGACAAATGCGCCGCCCCATTGCCTATGGCAGCAGAATGGCTGGGAATCATAGAACAATCTCTTATCCGGATCAGGTGGTGGAAGGAGAACAGCCAGCCTCGGCCAGACAGCCTGCACAATCTGCGGACAATGCCAATAGAACCCATAGACGTGAAGTGACTACAGACCTTCTTGACAATGTGCAGAAGCAAAAGTCTATAGCAGGGCAAAGGCAGGTGCGTAAGCCAGTGCCGGACAGCAGAAATCAACAGAATATGTCGGTCCTACCAAAGAAGACAGTCCGTCGTCTAGAAAATTTGCAGGAGGGGCATTACGAATTTATACCCATCGATCGCAATAGACCTGAAGCGGAGGCTTCCTACGGGACAAATAGAAGACAGAGCGAGAACAGACAGCGAGAACAGGCCAGACCACAAAGCAGGGCACCGCAGCCAATGGCAGCAGGGCGGCAGAGACGTCCCTTGCAGCCGGTGGCAGGTTCGCAGCCGAGAGCAGCCAGACAACATACAGAGGCCAGACCACAAAGCGGGACTTTGCAACCAATGGTGGCAAGACAGCAGAGTCGTCCCACGCCCACTGCTAGCCTGCAGCAAGGGGAACCCAGGCAGCGCACACAAGCCAGACAGCAAAGCATTCCCCGGCAGCGCCCCATAAACCCGCAGCGTCCTGCTTCCAGGCAGCCATTGATGACGCAGAATGCAACGACACGCCAAAATCCCATGCCTGCCCAGCGCAGAAGGCAGCAGGCTCTCATGCAGCGCGTGATTTTGGGGGCTTGGGTGCTGTGCATCCTTTTGTTTGCAGGGTATTTTGCCCTTAAGAATCACAGAGCCCATGACAAAGAAGACACCCTGCCCGTATCAGGAGAGCTGGAGGGGAATTTTCAGAGTCAGCAGTTAGCCGGCACTTTGGTACAAGGGATCCCTGCAGATGCATTCGCGAAACATCCAGACTGGACGGAGGATTTCCTCACACCCAACGAATACTCCCGCCCTGGGGAGCCCTTAGAATCCGTGAAGAATATTTTCGTCCATTATACAGCCAATCCTGGCACCAGTGCTGCTCAAAATCGCAGCTATTTCGAGTGGCAGAAGGATACCCATGAGGCCAGTGTCAGCGCGCATTTCATCATTGGCTATGAGGGAGAGATCATCCAGTGTGTGCCCCTAAATGAGATCGCTTATGCGGTGATGACCCGCAACTATGATTCCGTATCCATTGAGTGCTGTTATCTGGAGGAGGACGGCTCCTTTACCCAGGAGACCTATGACTCCCTGATTTCTCTTCTGTCATGGCTGACAGACATCTACGATCTGGATTCTGAGGACATCCTGCGCCATTATGACTGCGGTGGGAAACTATGCCCTCTTTACTACACAGAACATGAGGATGCCTGGGAACAATTGAAAAAGGACGTGGACAAGCTGTAGAATCTTTGCTAAAATAGACCTTGCAAAGTATGAGAAGCATGTAGCACTACATGGAGCAGGGTTTGAGGAGAGGGAAGATGAATATTCTATCACCGTCTATTTTGGCAGCAGATTTCAGCAGACTTGGAGAGCAGATCAGAGAAGTGGAGCATGCAGGGGCACAGTATCTGCATATTGATGTAATGGATGGTGTCTTTGTGCCGGACATCTCCTTTGGGATGCCGGTGATACTTTCAATTCGGAAGTGCACCGACATCTTTTTTGACGTACACTTAATGATCCAAGAGCCGGAGCGATACATAAAGGAGTTCGCTGATTGCGGGGCCAATCTGATTAACTTTCATATAGAGGCCACAAGGGATGTGGTGGGCACCATACAGAAGATCCGATTTCTGGGCAAAAAAGTGGGTATCACCATTAGCCCTGAGACACCTGCAAGTGCAGTGGAGCCTTATCTGAAGCTGGTGGATATGGTGCTGGTAATGACTGTAAAGCCTGGCTTTGGCGGGCAGAAGCTGATGCCAGAATGCCTGGAAAAGGTCAGGGAAGTCCGGTCCATGGTAACAGACAGGGGATTGCATATAGATATTGAGGTGGACGGAGGCATCCGCATAGACAATGTGGAGCTTGCTCTGGCAGCAGGGGCAAATGTCATCGTGGCAGGTTCAGCAGTGTTTCAGAATCGGATTTCGGATAATGTGACAGGTTTTCTGGAAAAAATGCGCTGATAATGTGGGAATGTCTGGACGCAGGAACGACTGGACTGACAGATATGGCTCCTTGCAAGAGAGGGGCAAAGAAAGAGGGGTGCAGGATGCAGTTTCATGGAATCGGAAACCAGGAGCACACAGTACAGGCCCATCATGTGACCAACTGTATGTACGATCATACGCATTCCAAAACAGAGGCGGGCTCGAAGATTGGGGCCGGAGCCCAGAGCCAGCAGACAGCAGCACAGCAGCCAGAAGGGCAGCTGTCTCTATCGGCCTGGCTGGATAAGTATCTGTCCCGGGGAAAGGGGCTGCTGAAAGGGATCTGGAATGGCGGCGAAAGCGTGCCGGTGAGAGAAGCCGGGGATAGGACTGGCCAGGAACAGGTGCTGGCCCAGATAAACCATAGCAGGGACATGGATTCTGCTGGCCAGAATACAGCTCTTCCAGCTGGGGATAACTATCCAAAGGACAGTAGTCAAGCCCAGCTGTCTCAGACAGTACATGTAACTCGGGCGGCCCAGGCTGCTGCATCAGTTGTACAAGATCAGAGCAAAGAGGCTTCTCAGGCCGTTTCCATGGCTGAGGAAAAGGCCGGGCAGGAAGGCGTGTGGCGCAAGATACGGGTGCGCTTTAAGGACATTGCAGGACAACTCACAGGACATCTGCGGGGGAATACTTCCAAATTTCAGGCAAAGCGTTCTTTCCAGGCCAAACAGGCCATTACCCGAGAGGAAGCTTCCAAAACTGTGAAAACCAAAAAAGATGCAGTAGAGATCAAAAAGTATCATGTGGAGGACAGCTATCTGCTGGACTCCTATGACAGAAAAGGCGGATACAGCAAAATTTCTACAAAAAAATAGAAATGTTTTTCAGGAGTGCTCCCTAGGTCCCGGGCAACCAGGGAAAATAGTTATTGACAGTCGTCCTTGTTTTGTGTTACCGTTATATATTAGGAAGAAAAACGAGGTGACGGAATCCTGTATCTGGTATAATACTGGCTCGTCTTCTGGTGTAGGCTGGGGGCGGGCTTTTTTGAATCTGTAAGCCGTCCCCGTGGGCAGTGAGAGGAGGACTAAGATGCAAGCTATGGAAGAAAAGCATTCCAGAGAAAAGTATTATCTGACGACGGCCATTGCCTATACCTCAGGCAAGCCACATATCGGGAACAATTATGAGATCGTGCTGGCAGACAGCATCGCACGCTTCAAGAGGAAAGAAGGCTACGATGTCTTCTTTCAGACAGGGACCGACGAGCATGGCCAGAAGATTGAACTGAAGGCCCAGGAGGCTGGTGTGACGCCGAAGGCGTTTGTGGATAAGGTGGCAGGTATCATTCAGGGTATGTGCGATCTGTTAAATATTTCCTATGATAAATTCATCCGCACCACAGATGACTATCATGAGAAGCAGGTGCAAAAGATCTTTAAGCGCATGTATGCCCAGGGGGATATCTATAAGGGCGCTTACGAGGGAATGTACTGCACGCCCTGCGAGTCCTTCTGGACAGAATCCCAGCTGGTGGATGGAAAGTGTCCTGACTGCGGCAGGGAGGTGAAGCCTGCCAAAGAGGAGGCATATTTCTTCCGCATGAGCAAATACGCGGACAGGCTGATAGAGCATATCAATGCACACCCGGAATTTATCCAACCTGTGTCCCGCAAAAACGAGATGATGAACAATTTCCTTCTGCCGGGTCTCCAGGATCTATGTGTGTCCAGAACCTCCTTCAAATGGGGCATTCCTGTGGATTTCGATCCGGGGCATGTGGTGTATGTGTGGCTGGATGCGCTGACCAATTATATCACCGGCATCGGTTATGATGCGGAGGGCAACAGCACAGAGCAGTATAAGCGGTTTTGGCCGGCAGATCTGCATCTGATAGGGAAGGATATTATCCGCTTCCATACCATATATTGGCCCATATTCCTGATGTCTTTGGGAGAGCCCTTACCTAGGCAGATCTTTGGACATCCCTGGCTGATGATGAATGGGGGAAAGATGAGCAAGTCCAAAGGGAATGTAATTTATGTGGATGACCTGGTGGACTTCTTCGGTGTGGATGCAGTGCGGTACTATATGGTCCATGAGATGCCCTTTGAAAATGATGGAAATGCTACCTGGGAGCTGATCGCGGAGCGCACCAATTCAGATCTGGCCAACACCCTGGGGAATCTGGTGAATCGCACCATCTCCATGAGCAACAAATATTTCGGAGGCGTGGTCTGTGATAAAAAGGTATGGCTGTCGGACAAGGACAAGGCTGTAGATGAGGATCTGCGTCTGACGGCTGTGGGCACATTGGCGAGAGCATCGGACAAAATGAAGGAATTGCGGGTGGCAGATGCGCTGACAGAGGTCTTCGCCCTGTTTAAACGCTGCAACAAATATATTGACGAGACAGAGCCCTGGGTGCTGGCAAAGGATCCGGAGAAAGCAGACAGGCTGTCCACGGTACTCTATCACCTGGTGGAGAGCATTGTCATCGGTGCATCCCTGTTGGAGCCTTTTATGCCCGAGACAGCGGAGAAAATCGTGGCGCAGCTCAACACATCCTTGAGAGATTTTGACCAGTTGGAGACGTTCGGACTCTATCCAAACGGCCAGAGAGTAACAGAGAAGCCAGAAATCCTCTTTGCAAGACTGGATATGAAGGAAGTGGAGAAGAAAGAGGAGGAGATTTTGGCTGCTATGCAGGCGGCAGCGGCCAGTGAGACAGGGGAGGTCCAGTCTGCTGCTGCGGATGGGGCAGAAACCCATGAGGATGCAGACCAAGGGGCTATTGACGTGGAAGCCAAGGCGGAAATCACCTATGAGGATTTTGCAAAAATGCAATTCCAGGTAGGGGAGATCATAGCCTGTGAGGCGGTGCCAAAGTCCAAAAAGCTTCTCTGTAGTCAGGTTAAGATCGGCAGCCAGGTAAAGCAGATTGTATCCGGCATTAAGGCACACTACGCCCCGGAGGAGATGGTGGGCAAGAAGGTGATGGTGCTGGTGAACTTAAAGCCTGCAAAGCTGGCGGGGGTCCTCTCTGAGGGGATGCTCTTATGCGCCGAGGACCAGGCAGGAAATCTGGCCCTTGTGGTACCTGAGAAGAAGATGCCCGCTGGGGCGGAAATCTGTTGATGTCCTTTTGCGGAGGATGCCCGTAAGGCGGGCCTCTTTCGTCCGGGACGAAGCTGTCTGGAGGCAGCAGAGGAGACGGAATGGTCAAAGAAGAGTTCTATTTTGACTCCCGGGATGGGAAGAGTAAAATCCATGCAGTTCGATATCGGCCCGAGGATACAGGGAAAATTCGCTGTGTGCTGCAGGTGGTGCATGGTATGGCAGAGTATGCGCAGCGCTATGAGGAGTTTGCTCTGTTTTTGGTGGAGCGGGGCTTTGTGGTGACTGGAGATGATCATCTGGGCCATGGAAAGTCCGTGGGGGAGAATGGGAAACAGGGATATTTCTGTGAACAGGACCCTGCCACTGTCCTTGTGCGGGATGTACATCGGCTGAAGAAAATGACAGAGGAATGCTATCCCCATGTACCCTATGTGATCATGGGACATAGCATGGGCTCTTTCATTGTCCGCAATTACCTGTGCCGATACGGAACCGGAATAACCGCAGCAATTATCATGGGCACTGGAATGCAGCCTATGGCAGTGCTGCGAATGGCAATGATTCTTGTAAATATTCAGAAGCTGCTCTGTGGCTCACGCCATGTGAGTAGACTTATAGACAAAGTGGCCTTTGGCGGTTATAATAAAGCCATTGAAAATCCTCGAACCACTTGGGATTGGCTGAGCCGGGATGGGGAGCGTGTGGACCGCTATATATCAGATCCTATGTGCGGATTTACGTTTACAGTCAATGGCTTTGGCGCGCTCTTTACATTGATATCCAGGCTTCACAGAGAAGAGAACCTGAAGGCGATTCCCAAAAATCTGCCGGTATTTATGGTGTCTGGAGATTGCGATCCGGTGGGGGATTACGGAAAGGGTGTGCAGAGAGCTTACGATTCTCTGAAGGCAGTGGGGCTTGAGGACATTAGCCTGAAACTGTATGAGGGTGGAAGGCATGAGCTGTTAAACGAGATCAACCGATCCCAGATCATGGAGGACATTTATCACTGGGTGGAGAGCAGAGTCCTACAATAGGCTCTGAGGAAACGGCGAGAGCGATGGACATGAGAAGACTGCGGAGACAGTACGAGATCAGGTGGGCAAAAAAGGAGGAGTGGGTGCCTGCAATGGATATGATCTGGCGCACTTTTCTGCAATACGAAGGAAAAGAATACCCGGAGGAAAGTGTCCAGCATTTCTTTGATTTCATTACTGGCTATGAACTCTATGAGGCTTTCCTCCAGGGAGAATATCAGATGATGATAGCATTGGACGGGGACAAGCTCATCGGCGCCGGAACAATCAGAAACGGGAACCATTTGTCCTTGCTGTTCGTAGAGGATGCCTACCACCACAGAGGCATTGGAAGTTCTATTTTAAAAGAATTGTGTGATTATCTGAAGACAGAGGCGGGGGAACGGTATATGTCATTGGAAGCGGCGTCTGGAGCCGTGAATTTCTACAGAAAACAGGGGTTTCGGGTTGTACAGCCAGAGATGGAGATATCTGGTGTACGGCTGACACCCATGGAAAAAGTCTTTTAAGACAGGAGGAGAATCTTTATGAAGCTTTTTGATCTGGATAGCCCTTTGATGCAGTTCCTGAATAAGGTGGCCGACCTGATGTGGCTGAATATCCTGACATTGCTGTGCTGTATCCCAATTATCACGGTAGGACCGGCCTTGACAGCGCTGCACTATATGGCTTTAAAGATAGCGAGAAATGAAGAGTGTTACATCACAAAGGATTACTTTAAATCCTTTAAGCTGAATCTGCGACAGGGAATTGTTATCTGGCTCATTGAGCTGGTGGTGATGGTGCTCTTGATAGGGGATTTCCTCATTATCAACTATTCTGCCATCAACTTTGGCCAGCCTATGAAGATCATTTTGGCAGTGGTGGCGGTGGTGGTATTGTTCACGTTTACTTTTGTCTATCCTGTGTTGGCAAAGTTCGACAATACGGTAATGCGTACCATTAAGAATGCTTTCTTCATTGGTATTTTGCAGTTCCCGAAGACCATTTTAATGATGCTTCTGACCCTGGTGCCTCCAGTGCTCTTTGTGGTAGCACCTCAGATTATACCAGTTGTATTCCTACTTGGCCTCTCTGTGCCAGCATGGGCCTCCGCGAAGCTGTACAACAAATTCTTCCGGAAGCTGGAGGATCAGATGAACGGCACAGACGCACCCGAAGGAGAAGTGAGTGAGAAAGTAGAGGCAGAGGATGAGAGAATCTTTAAGGATGAGCTGGACGAAAGCCTTCAGGAAGAGCCCGCGCGCATAGAGGAGAATTGATGTTAGGCATCTTGACTAATGGAATGTAAATAAAATATACAAAATCACAAAAGCCATGAAATCATCGCAAGTTTGTAAGCATTTTTTAGGTTTTGCCTAAAAATCTTTGTGGAATAGTGGTATGGCGCAAATTTCTTTTTTTCGTTATACTGATTACAGAGTGAAGCGATGCTAAGTCATCGTTCAAACTAGAAAAAGAAACCATGCAAAC
>CANRZC010000079.1 GCA_947644185.1 uncultured Acetatifactor sp. | reverse complement strand
CCGTTCTTGCAGTTCTCTTAAGAATCTGCCTATCCCCTTCGCTTCTTGCAGCATCTCTGAAGGAGTCAAATTCCGTTCCAGACCATCCAGTGTAGATGCGCAGAAGCTGCAGCCCATCCTACAGCCTACCTGGGAAGAAATACAGACACTATTGCCATACTGATAGGGCATCCAGACACTTTCTACCAGATTGCCGTCTGACAATTCAAACAGAAATTTTTTCGTACCATCCATTTTAGACTCCTGCATACGCACTAAATGCAGCGCTGTGTAAGAGTAGCTTTTGCCACATTTCTCCCGCAGGGCCTTGGAGAGATTGGTCATCTGGTCAAAGCTCCGAGCCAGCTTCACATGCATCCACTCATAAATTTGCCTGGCTCGAAAGGGCTTTTCTCCCATCTGAATAAGGTCTGCCTCCAAATCTGGCAGCCTCAGGGATTTGACATCGATTCTCTTTCTGATTTCTTTCTCCATTGTTCTATCCAACTCTTTTATCTTTCCCAATCTGTATGGACACCTGTCTCCCTGTTATGGCTTCCTCCGAAGCCTTGCCAGGAAAAAGCCATCCGTTTCCTGCAAGCCTGGCAAAAGCTGTATGCAGGCTGCCTCCTCAGCTTCTGTAAGGGGAACTGTGGGCTCTATGCCACTTTCCTGCATCTGCGCCGCCACATACCTCTTCATTGCCAAAACCTGTGCCGGAAGGATCCCTTCCAGCGATACTGGTTCAAATCCTAGCTCCCCTGTCAGAAAGCGCACCATGGCCTGATTCTCCCCACTGTGAATGGTACAGGTACTATAGAGCAGCGTCCCACCTGGCTTTACATATCCAGCGCTGGCCCTTACAATCTGCCTTTGGAGATTTTGAAGACTCTCCAAATCCTCCGGCCTTATCCGGTATTTGATATCCCGCTTCTTGCCCATGACACCCAATCCCGAACAGGGCACATCCAGTAGAACCACATCCGCTTTCCCCAAAAGGCTTTCATCTGTCTGTGTGCCGTCAAAAATCTGTAGCTCTATGTTCTCTGCCTTCATACGGTGTACATTCTCTGCTATCCGTCTCAGCTTCTCCTCTGACAGATCTCTTGCAAGCACTTTTCCCCTGCTTGCCATCTCAGAAGCCAGAATGCTTTTCCCTCCAGGTGCAGCACAGACATCCACCACAAAGTCCGTCTCCCTGATTCCCGCTGCCACCACTGCCAGCACAGAGCTGATATCTTGAATGGTACACATTCCCTCCTGAAATCCTGGTAAATTTTCCACCCCTTCTGCATGTTTCGCCAGATACACATAGGGCAGATACGGACTCTCCTCTATCTCTATCCCCATTTCTCTCATGGAAGTGCACAGTCGCTCCTGCTCCATCCTGGATATCTTGTTTGCGAAACGCAGCGAAACCGGATGAATTGCCAGTAATCCCTGCAAGATCCTTTGGGTGATTTCCCGGCCATATTCCCTCTGCCATAGCTCCACCAGCCACTCTGGCATGGAATAGCGGATGGAATCATGTAGCACAGGATTCTTTTCCTGGTCCGGCAGCTTAAGCTTATCTTTGTCTCTGGAAATCTGGCGCAGTACCCCGTTGACGAACCCTTTCAATCGCCCAAAGCCCCGCTTTGCCGCCAGCTTGCAAGCCTCGTTGCATACAGCACTGTCTGGCACAGCATCCATATACAGCAGCTGATAGACACTCATACGCATCAGACAGCGGATCAGAGGCCGCATCTTGCCCACAGACAGGGTGGAATACTGATTCAGATAATAATCCAGCTCCAACCCCCGCTCTAATGTCCCTTCCGTGAGACGCTTGATAAAAGCTTTCTCTCGCCCTTCTAAATAATCGTACTTGTCCAGCACTGCCTTCAGCAGTCTATGAGAATACTCTTCCTGCCGCTCCAGCGCAATCAAAATATCCAGCACAAGCTCCCGCGCATTCACGCCCACTGTCAATCTCTCCTTCTATTATTGCCGCCAAAGAGCAAAATCAAACGCAGCAATTGTAATCCCGCAGAGGCTGTGGCCGCCACATAGGTCATAGCAGCGGCAGTGAGCACCTTTTTGCAGCCCTTGGTCTCCTCTGTGGTCAATAGTCCATACTGTTCTACCTTTGCCACTGCTCTGGCAGAAGCGTTAAACTCCACCGGCAGGGTCACAAGCTGGAACAACACTGCCAGGGCAAATGCCCAGATGCCGATCTGAATCAGCGTCTGATTCCAGCTTAAGATCACACCCAAAAAGATCAGCGGCATTCCCAGCCTGCTGGCAATGTTCACCACAGGTACTAACGCCGACCTTATGTTTAACGGCGCATATCCCTTTGCGTGCTGGATGGCGTGCCCACACTCATGAGCCGCCACACCTACCGCTGTCACAGAGGCATGATTGTAATTGCTAGCCGACAGTCTCACAGTATTGGTGCGGGGATCATAATGATCGCCGCTGTCCGATGACAGACATTCTATCTGTACATTGTACAATCCCTCATTGTTAAGTATATGCCTGGCCGCCTCCGCCCCTGTCATGCTCCTGGCATTGCGCACCTTGCTAAATTTCCGCATGGCGCTGTTCACCATAGCGCTGGCGCCCATGCAGATCAGCATGCCTATCAGTACCAATAAATACGTTGAGTCCCAATACATAGCTTACCTCCTGTTCCTCTTCCCATCAATTAGCACCCAGAACCTCCCCTGGCTGCATTTTCACACCCAGCAGAAAGTCATGGGCTGTCATCCGCTTCTTTCCCTCCAGCTGAAGCTCATAGATACGCAAAGCGCCCTTTCCTGCTGCCACAGTCACATAGTCCTTCTCTATGCTCAGGATTTCTCCTGGCGCAGGGCCATAACTATTTTCTGCCACAGATGGCACAGCCCGCCATATCTTCAGTTGCCTCCCTTTATAGCTGGTAAATGCACTGGGCCAGGGTGTCATACCCCGTATGAGGCGATGGATTGTCTCCGCATCCTGAGAGAAATCAATCTTTCCCATGTCCTTGCCGATCAATGGCGCATAACAGCTTAAGCTTTCATCCTGCTTCACAGCTTTCAGTTTCCCCTGCTCTAAAAGCGTCAAGGCTTCTGTGATGGCTTGCCCTCCTAGTGTTGCCAATTTATCATGCAAAGTCTCATAATTGTCCTCTGGTGCAATGGAAATTTCTTTCTGATAGAGAATATCCCCCGTATCGATGCCGGCGTCCATCTGCATAATGGTAATCCCTGTCCGCTCTTCACCATCTATGATCACATGCTGAATAGGAGATGCTCCCCTGTATTTGGGAAGCAGGGATGCGTGAATGTTCACACTGCCCAAGGGAGGAATATCCAAAATCTCCTGGGAAAGGATTTGCCCGAATGCAGCCACCACATAGACATCCGCCGGAAATCTGCGAAGCTCTTCCATAGCCTCCGGCCGCTTTATTCGCCTGGGCTGCAGCACCGGAATTCCATGGTTCTTCGCACATACCTTCACTGGCGAAGGCAACAATTCCTTGCTCCTTCCTTTGGGCTTATCCGGCTGGGTCACCACTGCCGTAATCTCATGTCCTGCAGCAATCAGAGCCTCCAGAGCCACTGCCGCATAGTCCGGCGTCCCCATAAAAACAATTTTCATTCCTATCCCTCCTTTTTGTTGAAGGTCTGGAAGAATGCCTGCACCTGGCATTCTTCCGCGTGAAACTTAGATTTTCTTAACGGTCGTGCTTTGACCGTTTAGAAAATCTTTTCACGCTTCTTCCTCCACGGCATCCTGAAGCGGCCCTTCTACCTTTTCCACGTACAGATGTCCGTCCAAATGGTCCAGTTCATGGCAAATCGCCCGAGCCAGCAGCTCTGTGCCCTCCACCTCAAACTCCCGCATATTCACATCCAGCGCCACCGCTTTCACATAATTGGGTCTAGTCACTTGTCCTGTCTTGCCCGGCACACTCAGGCAGGCCTCCATTCCTGTCTGCTCTCCGCTGCTCTCAACGATTCTGGGATTGATCAGAATATAAGGATCCTCTCCTGTCACATCTATTACCACAATGCGCTTTAGCACCCCTACCTGAGGTGCTGCCAGTCCTACGCCATTGGATTCATACATGGTGTCCAGCATATCCTCAATGAGTTCCTTCGTGCGGGGTGTCATCTCCGTCACCAGCTTGCAAGTCTTCCCCAGCACCTCTTCTCCCATTTCCCTAATGTTTCTGATTGCCATTTCTTTTATTCCCTCCAGTTGTTCCTTTACATTGTATTCATAGGATTGAAATCAAATTGCACCAGTTCATCTGCAGGCTGGTTTTTTTGCATTTCTTCCTCCAACAAATCCTTTATCTGTACTAGTTTATCATATTTCGTGCTTTTCACATAGAACACAAATCTAAAAATATCATTAATTCTGCCAATAGATGCGGGCACAGGGCCGATAATCTGCAGTTCCTTGGGCTCCCCAGCATATTTGCCCTGACTGCCGTTGCCTTTTACACTCTGAGCATCATCAAAATTTTGTCTTGTGATAGCTGCTAACGTATCTGCCAGCGTCTGCCCCCTCTCCTGGGCTTTCGCATAAATCTGCACAGCCAGCATATGGGCTGCAGGCGGATATCCCATCATTTCCCGGTAGATAATCTCCTCCCCATAAAAGCCCTCATAGTTCTGGGCTGCTGCCTGGACCACCGCATAATGCTCAGGCTGATAGGTCTGAATCACTGCCTCCCCCTGTAGCACCCCTCTGCCTGCCCTGCCTACTGCCTGGGTAAGCAGCTGAAAGGTCTTCTCTCCAGCCCGGTAATCCCCCACGCTTAAGGACAGATCCGCCGCCAATATGCCCACCAGCGTCACTCTGGGGAAATCATGTCCCTTCACAATCATTTGGGTACCGATAAGTACATCTGCGTCACCACTCATAAAAGCTGATAGAATCTGCTCATAGCTGTCCTTTGTCCGGGTGGTGTCGCCGTCCATGCGCAGGGTTCGCACACCTGGAAACATGTCCCGCAGCTTTTCCTCTATCTGTTGAGTCCCCGCCTTAAATCCACTGATATATTTTGATCCACATTTCGGGCAGGTCTGGGGCTTTGGCTGGTGATACCCGCAATAATGACACATCAAAATCCCCTGTCCTCTCCCTGCATTATGCTCGGACAAAGATACATCACAGTGAGGACATTTCATCACATGACCGCAGGCCCTGCAGGACACAAAGCCTGCATAGCCTCTCCTGTTTAAAAACAAGATACTCTGCTCTCCCCTGGAGAATCTGTCCGCCAAAAGCTCCTGCAATTTCCTGCTGAATATGGAACGATTGCCCTGCTTTAATTCCTGGCGCAAATCCACGATGTGGACCTGTGCCAGCTCTCCTCCCGTCAGACGTTCCTTTAAGGTAAACAGCTTGTACTCTCCTGTCTCAGCCCGATAGTAGGACTCCAGGGAGGGTGTGGCAGAGCCTAACAGCACGCTGGCCCCATACAGCTTTGCAGCCTGGATAGCGGTCTCCCTGGCGTGATACTTTGGAGCTGCCTCACTTTTATAGCTGCCCTCGTGCTCCTCGTCTATGATGATCAAGCCTATCTGGGGAAAAGGGGTAAACAGCGCTGAGCGAGGGCCAATGATCACATCGATCTCCCCGTTCCTGGCCCGCTCACACTGATCATATTTTTCCCCGGGAGAAAGATTGGAATTCAAGATACTGACTCTGTCTCCGAAACGGTTGTAAAAGCGAAGCAAGGTCTGGTATGTCAGCGCAATCTCCGGTATCAACACAATGGCCTGCTTCCCTCTGTCTACCATCTCCGCCACCAATTGTATATAAACTTGGGTCTTCCCGCTTCCCGTAATGCCATGAAGCAGATAGATATCGGGATGGCCGCTGTCAAAATCTGCCATCACCTCTTCCACAATTCTTCTCTGGGCATCGCTTAAATACTTTTTCTGCTCCTCCACACAGGTGACCTTAACAGGATTTCGGAAAGTTTCGCTACTGACAATTCGAAGGACTCCTCCTCGCTCCAGGCCCCTCACCGTCTGAGAGGACACGCCCAGCTTTCCAACGACCCACTCGTAGGGAATTGTCTCCTGGTCTACCAGTTCCTGAAGGATCCTGGCCTTTGCCACTTGCTTTTTTCTCTGGCTCTCCCCCAGCAGAGAGATAATTTCCTCTTTCCCCAGCACCCGCTGTAAGGTCCTGTGCTCCAGCCGCTTCACAGAACGTCTGGCAGGCAGCACAACCTTCAATGCCTGTATCATGGTGGAGCCGTAGTTCTTTCGGATCCATCCAGCCAGAGCAATCATTTTGTCCTCCGCGCTCCCACCGCTCTGTTCTATGCCCTGGATTTCCTTTATCTTTGCAGGATCGTATTTGCATACAGTCCCTATGCCTACCACATATCCTTTTAAAAGCTTATTGCCATTTCCAAAAGGAATGGTCACACAGGCTCCTGTCTCCAGCCTAGCTTGCAGTCTATCTGGGACACGGTATTGGAAAGGTCTGTCCAGCTTTTCATGGGAAATATCTACTATTATGTCTGCGTAGTATACTTTCCTGTCTATTTCGGAATGTATTTCTTCCATTCGTACTATTCCGCCCTCTTTCTGCCCATTGGCTTTTGCCTTACTGTTATCCCTATGCGCATTTTGTTTCGACTTTATTCTCCATTGTGGTATTTACGGTATCTGTCATGTTCAAATGTGCTCCAAGCCCTGATCCAGCAACTCCCTGATGATGACTCTCTCGTCCATGGGATATTTCGTTCCCTTGATCTCCTGATAATCCTCATGCCCCTTTCCCGCCAGGACGATCAAATCTCCCTCTTTGGCATGGGAAATTACATAGGCAATGGCCTCTCTCCTGTCGCAGATTTCCATGAATTTGCCTTCCGTTTTGCTCATTCCAATCTTGATATCCTCAATGATGTCCTGGGGCTCCTCGAAACGGGGATTATCGGAGGTAATCACAGTAAAATCTGCAAGCCTGCCGCTGACCTCCCCCATTTCATAACGGCGCTGCCTTGAGCGATTGCCGCCACAGCCGAACAGACATACCAGCCGCCCAGGTTCATATTCCCGCAGCGTGGACAGGAGGCTTTCCAGAGCCATGGCATTGTGGGCATAATCAATCAGCAATGTAAATTTGTCAGAAATCTTCACTCGCTCAATGCGCCCTTTCACCTTTGCAGTACCCAGGGCACTCTGAATATCGTCTATCCCCACCCCAAAATGCCGGCAGATAGCAATGGCGCACAGGGCATTATAAATGCTGAAACGACCAGGCGCAGGTACATGGGCATCAAAATCCATTAACCCCGCCACATGAAAATTCACTCCCAATTCGCCAGGGGTATGCACAAGGCTGATATTCTCTGCCCGCAACATGCAGCCCTCCCCCGTGCCGTAGGTCTCCAACTCACAGGTATGGCCTTCCACAATGGATTCCACATGGGCGTCATCCCCATTGACAATGCCCACCAGACACTGCCCAAACAGCCGTCTCTTACAGGCCATATATTCTTCAAAGCTCTCATGCTCCCCGGGAGCAATATGGTCAGGCTCTAAATTCGTAAAAATGCCATAGTCGAATACAAAGCCCTGGGTCCGGTGAAGCTTCAGAGCCTGGGAGGACACCTCCATCACAACAGTATCCAGCCCAGCCTCCACCATTCTGGCAAAGTCCTCCTGCAGAATATAGGATTCCGGCGTGGTATTCTCGGCATGGATATGGACATCGCCAATGATGGTCTCTATTGTGCCCACCAACCCTACCTGGAAGCCAGCATTTTCCAGAATGGACTTTACCAAATAGGTAGTGGTGGTCTTGCCTTTGGTACCTGTGATGCCGATTACCTTCAGCTTTTCTGCCGGATGGCCAAACCAGGCAGCAGAAATGAAGGCCATGGCGTAACGGGTGTCATCAACCTTGATTACAGTTACATCTTTATTCTTTAGGCCCTCCACTGGTCTTGACACCACCAGAACTGCGGCCCCTTTTTCCACAGCCTCCACAGCAAAAGTATGTCCATCAAATTTAGCGCCTTCTATGCAGATAAAAAGGCAGCCTTCTATCAGCTTTCTCGAATCATAGACCACCGCAGATATCTCTGTATCCATAGTTCCCTGCAGGCATTCATAGTTAGTTTCTCGCAACAGATCTTGCAGTCTCATAGGTTCTCCTTTCCAAAACTTAAGAGATTGTATTGCACACTCCTTTTTATTTTACTCTAGTTTTGTATTTTCTACCACCCCTATTTTTCGATTCTTTCCAGAACCTTCCCTGCTGCCGACCCCTAAAGCCCCTGTGTCATGCTGACGTATTTCCGATACCCGTATACATAAGAAAAAAAGAGGAGCAGTTCAAAACCACAACTCCCCTTTCAAATCCATTTCTTCAGGAAATATTTCACATCCTACAGAATATGTACGCCGTATGCGCCCCCTATCCTTTCCCCTTTTCGAATCCATTCCGCATAAGCCCGTCTAAGGGAGGTATCCTGTGGCAGCTTTTCCACATCTCCATCGTACATAGTGTCAAACAATCTCCAAACCTCCGAATAATTCTCAGATTCCGCCACCTCCAGAATATCAAAGCCAGAAATGAAGGAATACAGATTGGAGTCTGGTGAAAGCACTTCCAGATTGCGAGGAAACAGTAGCCATGAGTTGCAGACAAACACTGCCGGATCTACCTGATATCTTTCTTTAAAAAATTGAGCGCTCATCTCATAGGATTTCTGCACACTTTCCGGATCCAGCTTCTCTCCTGTCCGCGGAATATGAATATTCAAAACCCGACTGTCCGGTGTCAGGGTAATGCCATTCTTCTCATAATGATGTCCGAAAGGGCGTATTTCAAACTGCAGCTTTCCAAAGCCAAAGCGGGTCAAATTGAAAAATCCATCGTACCACCAGGGCACAAAAGTCCCCCAAATATCATACACACATTTGCACTCGTCCAGCTTATATTTCAGGTCACACATAGAAGTATGCCATATCTGCTCCGCTATTCCCTCTTCCTGATAATACTGGCGTAGCGTCCTGGAAAAGCAAATTAGAAGCAGCAGATCTCCCGGTCTCTTTCGGTATTTCGTGCATTCTGTGTCTCTTTCGCCATCTCTG
>CANRZC010000078.1 GCA_947644185.1 uncultured Acetatifactor sp. | reverse complement strand
CCATCATTCCCTGGCTGAAAGAGAATTTCGACTACGAAGTCATCTGTGTCTGCGTGGACTGCGGACAGGCGGAGGAACTGGACGGCCTGGAGGAAAGAGCTTTGGTCTGCGGCGCATCCAAACTCTACATCGAGAACGTCATCGACGAGTTCTGCGACGAGTACATCGTCCCCTGCGTCCAGGCAAACGCTGTCTATGAGAACAAATATCTGCTGGGCACTTCCATGGCAAGGCCCCTGATCGCCAAGAAGCTGGTAGAAATCGCCAGGAAAGAGGGCGCTACCGCCATCTGCCACGGCGCCACCGGCAAGGGCAACGACCAGATCCGCTTTGAGCTTGGCATCAAGGCCCTGGCCCCGGACTTAAGGATCATCGCCGCCTGGAGAAACGATAAGTGGACCATGGATTCCAGGGAATCCGAGATTGAATACTGCAAGGCCCATGGCATCCATCTGCCTTTCTCCGCGGATTCCTCCTACAGCCGGGACCGCAATATCTGGCACATCAGCCATGAGGGGCTGGAACTGGAGAATCCCGCCAACGAGCCCAACTTCGAGCATCTCCTGGTGCTGGGCGTGACCCCCGAAAAGGCTCCCGAGGAGGGCGAGTATGTGACCATGGCCTTTGAAAAGGGCATTCCTGTGTCCCTGAACGGAGAGAAGATGAAAGTCTCCGAAATCATTACAAAGCTTAATGAACTGGGCGGAAAGCACGGCATCGGCATCATCGATATCGTGGAGAACCGGGTGGTAGGCATGAAGTCCAGAGGCGTCTATGAGACCCCCGGCGGAACCATCCTCATGGAGGCACATCAGCAGCTGGAGGAACTGATTCTGGACAGGGACACCTATGCCATGAAGAAAGAGATGGGCAGCCGTTTTGCCAGCCTTGTGTACGAGGGGAAATGGTTCACGCCCCTGCGCCTGGCGGAGCAGGCTTTCATTGAGGAGACCCAGAAGTACGTCACCGGCGAAGTGAAGTTCAAGCTCTACAAGGGCAATATCATCAAAGCCGGAACCACCTCTCCCTACAGCCTGTACAACGAAAGCATCGCCTCTTTCACCACCGGCGACCTGTATGACCACCACGACGCGGAGGGCTTCATCAACCTCTTCGGCCTCTCCTGCAAGGTGCGGGCCATGAAGATGGCCGAGCAGGGCACGGAGCAGATGTTCTAAGGTGCCCTCTCCTAATTGTGACTCTACTACTTCCCCTGTCCTATGCCCCCAGGCATTCGACAGGGGATTTTTTTGAAAAAAATTTTTTTGCTGAAACTTTTTTCATAAATCCCACATCTAATCTTTCAAATGGCTAAGGAACCATCAGAAATAACATGCAAACGGTTCCTTTGAGAAAGGAGGGAAAAGCCATGGGCTTTTTTTCACAGAAAAAGGAAAAGGCAAACCGAGAGTTGGTAGAGCAAATTCTGCTAGAACGATATAACCAGTATTACAGACTGGCCTATCGATATGCACACCATGAGGCAGATGCCTTTGACATTGTCCAAAACGGTGCTTACAAGGCCATAAGGAGCTGCAACACCTTAAAGGACCCACAGTATGCCCAGACTTGGATCTATCGCATTATGCTGAATGAATGCCTGCAGTATCTGAAGCGTCCCAATGATTTTTCTTATGAAGAAATGCAGGACAAAAATGGGTTACAGGGGAAATCTGTAGAAGACCAGTATGCGGACATAGATCTGCAGAAAGCATTGGATGCGCTGTCAGGGAAAGACAGAGCCGTAGTTATCCTCAAATACTTTGAAGATAGGAAGCTCACTGAAATTGCCGACATTTTGGAAGAGAATGTGAACACTGTCAAAAGCAGGCTATACCGAAGCCTGCGGAAGCTGCAAGGACTTCTTGAGGATGCAGAAAAAGGAGGGACCGCATATGGAGCATAACTTTCCTGCTGAAAAAAATCAACCAAATAAAGAGCAGAGATTGGATGAAAAAATGAGAGCATACAGAGAAGAATACGAGAGGCCACAGATGTCAGAAATCCAGGTGGCCAAACTACGACGCACAATCAGGGAGGCAGAAAAAATGAAACAGCAAAAACACAAAAAGACAGGTATCATCAGATTTACAGTGACAGCAGCCGCAGCGGCCAGCATTTTTATCGCGCTGCCAAATCTCTCCTACCCCATCGCCCACGCCATGGAGCAGCTTCCCCTTATCGGGCCGTTAGCAAGCGCTGTGACATTCCGCAATTACGAATATGAGACTGACCGGCATATGGCAGATATCTCTGTGCCCCAGATTGAGCTGCCGGAAGTCCAGCCAGAGCAGCTTCCAACAGACAATCAGGTACAGGAGAACCTGGAGCGCTCCACAGAGGAGATCAACAGGGAAATCCAGGATATCACAGACAAGCTTATCGCCGAGTTCGAGGCCCATATGCAAGATGAGGAGGGCTATCAGGATGTGGTGGTGAAAAGCGAAGTTCTGGCCACACAGGCGGACTATTTTACGCTAAAGCTTATCTGTTATCAGGGGGCTGGCAGTGGATATCAGTGGAATTATTATTATACTATTGACTTGAATACCGGAGAGAGGTTACAATTAAAAGACCTCTTCCAGGAGGGCGCAGACTACATCACACCCATCAGTGAGAATATTAAGGAGCAGATGCAGGCCCGAATGGACGCGGATGAAAATGTATACTACTGGCTGAACGACGAGATCGAAGAGTGGAACTTTAAGGCCATTACAGATGAAACCTCTTTCTATCTAAATGAAAAGGACAATGTGGTGATTGGCTTCAATGAAGGGGATGTGGCTCCCATGTATATGGGCACTGTGGAATTCGAAATCCCTGCGGAGGTTCTGGCCGGTATCCGAAAGTAAATGGAAAAGCTGCCATCCAAAGACAGCAAAAGGCAGGGAAAGTGTATGAGCAAATTCCTGATTGCTTACCTTCTTATCATGAATGTAATTGGTTTTGCCATGATGGGCATAGACAAAAAAAGAGCCATCCGAGGTGCCTGGCGCATCTCGGAGGCTTCTCTATTTCTGACTGCATTCCTGGGCGGTGCTTTGGGATGCATTTTGGGCATGGGGCATTTCCGTCATAAGACAAGGCACTGGTACTTTAAATACGGCATGCCTGCCATTTTCGCAGCCCAGGTTTTTCTGGCCTTTTTCCTCTATGGCAAACTATCCTGAGCATTCCTCTAGCACTCCCGCTATGTGGTCACAATCACCCCGCCGTCATTGGCATACATACTGCTGACACCTCTGGTATCCATAATAATACACTCTTTAAAGGCCACTTTCTGCAAAATCATCTTCTTCACCTGCTCTGCACGCTCCAGCGCATTACAGTGGGTGATGATTAGCCTCCGCTCCGCCGCATTCTTCACCTCGGATGCAGCAAGCTCTGCCATTTTGCCCAGAGCCTTTTTGATACCGATGGTCTGGCTCTTCTGGATGATTTCCCCTTTGTTAGAGCCCATCACAGGCTTGATGTTCAGAGTGGATGCCACCAGCGCCTTGACACCGGAAAGCCTGCCGTTCTTGCGCAGGGTCTCTAAATTGTCCAGCACAAAATAAGTGTGGATGCTGTCCCTGAAGGCCTCTATTTTTTCCACGATTTTTTCAAAGGAGAGACCACTCTCCTCCAATTCCATAATTTTCAGCGCAATCTGGGCTTCCCCGCCGCTGGCCGACTCTGAATCCACCACATGAATCTGCTTTTTGCCATACTTTTCATAGTAAAGATCTTTTCCCAGGCAGGCACTATTATAGCTTCCACTCAAATGAGAGGATAGGGTTACTGCGTACACATGGTCAGCCTCCTCATGATAGCTCTCCATGAAACGTTCCGGGGACGGGCAGGAGGATTTGGGACATTTGGGATATTCAGCCACCTTTCGCAGGAATTCCGCCTGGTTAAAATTCTCGTCGTCCAATATGTTATAGTCCCCTACTTCCAGCCCCAAGGGCACTCTCTCGAAACGCTGATCCTGCGCAAGCTCTGCAGGCAGCTCACAGCAGCTGTCAACCACAATCTTATAGCTCATTTTCTCTCCTATCAGCGAAATCTCTTTCTGCCAATGAAAACCATCTTATAGATCTCGCTTTTATTTTATCGGGTTTTCACTTCTTTTATACATAGTTTTGATTACTATATATAATAGCACACATTGCCCGCTGCTGTAAAGCCTATTCTCTTAATTTTTTGATAATCAAAGTTTCCTGATAGTCTCCCTGAGGAACCTCTTTTTGTTCTCAAATGGTAAGCTGCAGGGCTGCTACAGCCCGGTCACAAATCCCATGGGTCTTAGAAAGCCAATTGACCACACGCCATATATCTGCTATAATTTCTTCACGTAAGGATTTGATGCCAGATTTCATTCCAATCAGGAGGACTACCATGAAGCAAATACAGATTTCTTCCATGAAACAGTTTATGAACCACCTGCTGGTGGCGGACACCTTCGAGCCTTTCCTGCTGGAGGAGGCTGTCATCGGCACTGCCTGCACCTTTCATATAGACGGGCATGTGAATGAGGAATTCTTTAGCAGCGATGAGGATTCTTCTGAAAAGGACTCCTATGAGTTCCGTCCCTGGGGCAAAGTGAAAGGGCTGTGCTTTGACCTGATCAAAGGAAAACGCACACCCCTGTTCTTTCGATTCGTATTGCATTTGATGCCTGAGAAAGCCGCTGCGCTGTTAGAAAAGGAAGACTGTGATGTGGCGTCAGATCAGGTAAAGGCTCTGGTGTTAAACATCCGCTACGACGGCACAAAAGCCACCCTCACCACCGGCACTGCCCTCCAGACCTTTCATCTGTCCAAGATGCCAGATACTATCTGGGACAAGGCTCTGTGCAAATTCCTGGACGGGAAGGGAATTGCCTATGAAGACCTTAATTAATGCTTCATCCTGGACTTGAACACCAGGCTGGCCAGATAGCCGAATATCAATGCGGCAGAGGTTCCCACAGCCCCAGCTTTGAAGCCTCCGGCGAACAGTCCCAAAAGGCCCTGCTCATCCACTGCCTCCTTCACCCCTTTCATCAGCACATTTCCAAAGCCCAGCAGGGGAACGCTGGCTCCTGCCCCAGCAAATTCCTGGAAGGGCTCATACCATCCAAGGAAGCCGATCACAGCGCCAGTGACCACCAGCAGCACCATGATGCGGCCGGGCATCAGCTTCGTCTTCTCCATTAGAATCTGCACCAAAGCGCATATCAGACCGCCCACCCAGAACGCATTTACATAATCCATCATAAGCCTACTCCTATTCCGCGGGGTTGTACCCGCTTATATTTGGTAATGCCTGCAAGGTTGCACGGCAACTCCCAAGTGCCTCATCTACGGCACTTTTTTGTAAGATTCCGGTTTTATGGCATTAGTATCTACTATTGCCAGGCAGATTATGTATTCTTTTTCATATAAGATGGGTCCTGGGCTTTCACAGCAGTATTGAAATGTGCATACGCAGCGCCATCTGGCTGTCCGCTGACACAAAAGCTGCATATAAATCTGGAATCGAGTAGGGGAATGCCCTTCTCCACTACTCGCCGCGCGGCCCGCACGCCGCCTAAGCGGCATATTACCTTTGTGCGGGCCTGTGCATACGACAAAAAGCCACTGGCTTACGAGTGGCTTTTAAGGGAAGCAATTCTTTTTACTACCTCTCTGATCTGTATTCCCTGGCAGTCTATCACCTCATGGGCATATTTTTCATACAATGGGATCCGCTCTGCGTACAAATCCCCCAGCGTCTGTCCAGGCATCAATGTGACACCTCTGGCGTTCAAATCCCCCAGACGCTCAGCTACCTCCTCCAAAGGAAGCTTCAGGTATACCACAGTGCCAATCTGGCGCAAATGCTCCATGGCCCGGGGACCATAAATGACACTTCCGCCTGTGGCAATCACACTCCTGCGGGGATTCAGAGAAGCATTCACCTCTTCCTCAATCTCCCAGAAGCCCTCCACCCCATGCTCTTCTATGAGCTCATGAAGCAATTTGTCATATTTCTCCTGAATCACCAGATCGGAATCCACGAACCGATATCCCAGCCGTTTAGCCAGTACCACGCCCACGGTGCTTTTCCCCGCTCCGGGCATTCCGATCAGTACAATGTTCTCCTTCATGGCTTACACCACAGCAATGACTTCCACTTCGCAGAGAACATTCTTCGGCAGAGCCTTTACTGCCACACAGCTCCTGGCCGGCTTCTCTGTGAAATACTTTGCATACACTTCATTGAACGCGGCAAAATCACCCATATCCGCCAGAAAGCAGGTGGTCTTAACTACATTTGTATAGTCAGTTCCCGCCTCTGCCAGCAGAGCGCCTACATTCTTCATGACCAGCTCTGCCTGCTCAGTGATATCCTCCCCCTCCACATTGCCTGTGGCAGGATTGATGGGTATCTGGCCTGAGGCGAACAGCATGCCGTTTGCTATGATGCCCTGGGAATAAGGTCCAATTGCCGCAGGTGCTTTGTCTGTAGAAATCTTTTTTAACATAATACATTCCTCCGTCTTTCTCACAAAAGTGATAGCAGTCACACAGCAAAAACCCCCTGATTTCTCAGCGCTGCGGTGGTTCCGGCTCATCAAACTGCGCCGTCACATAAAAGCCTCTGGCATTTTCCACTACATCCGTAACCACACCCTCCCGGCTAGTCAGGCGATTGCGGAACGGAATGTTGGCGGACATGGCCAAAGCTGGATCTATCACATAATAATAGTTACTGGGAAGCAGACCTTCTGTCACTGTAATCTTCTGTCCGGGCTCCAAAAGCCCTTTGCGCTCCATCTTGAATTCCATTTTGCGCAGAATGTCCACCTCCCTTTTTCTTCCGGCCATTTTGCTGGTTCAAACGCTGACCACATGTATATCCCTCAATCTTCGGGAATCGTTTCCTCTTGATCTGCAGCCTCGGTCACTGGCTCCTGGACAGTCTCCTCAGCCCCCGCATCCCTATGGGAAGCTTCGCTGTAGTCTGCATCAATAATTTCCTCATCCTCTTTCACAGGTTCTGTGCTTGCTACCACAATAGGAGTGCCACATTTGTCACAGAATTTGCTGGTTTTGGGCACTTCCGCACCGCATCCCGGACAGGTATTCACATTCTTTAACAGCTTAATCTTCTCTGTATTGGCCTCGATTTCTGCTTTGATATCCGCGGCCTTTGCAGCCCATTTTGCTACAGACTCATCTTCATGCAGAAGGCCATTTTCCAGAACATATTTTCCAACCTCTGTGTAGATATTCTTCATGCTCTGATTCAATGTGCCGATCTCCACATTGAGCTTTGCTACCCCAGCTACCTCCTTGCTCTTGGAAATTGTGTTCTGTGCTGCCTGGTTCAGCTTCTCTCTCCAATTTGCCATTTTCTTTACCTCTTTCCTTTTTTATATGGGTTTGAAATACCCCCCGCTTTCTCTTTATTATATAGTTCCTGGAATTTGTTGTCAACAGACAACAAAAGAATCGGGTTCCCATGGCTGTATCATAGTCCATTGGATGCCCGACCTTTTTTAGCACAAAATTTTTTATACCTATATTGTCTCGATCACCACTCCGTGGGCGATCCCCGGCACACTCATCCCTTCGTTAAAGCTGGTTTTGCTCAACAGGGCACCTGTGGGCAAAAACAGTACCTTTTTCCAATTGCCCTCCTGTAGCTGCTTTAAGATATAAGCTGACAGGGTCACGGCGCTGCAGCCGCAGCCGCTGCCTCCTGCATGAGTATCCTGGGACTGGGCGTCAAATATCTCAAGACCACAGTCCATATGCTGCTCCGATATGTCGTAGCCCTTCTTTCGCAGCAGATCAATCAACACTCTCTGGCCTACTTTTCCCAGATCACCAGTAATAATTTTATCATAATCCTCCGGTTGACTTGCAAAGTCAATAAAATGCTGTTCCACTGTGGACGCCGCTGCAGGCGCCATACAGGCTCCCATGTTCATGGAATCCTTCAGGCCATAATCCACCACCTTGCCCACTGTCATAGCACTGATGCGGGCTCTCGCTTTCTTTCCACTCTTTCCCTTTTCTCCTCCCAGCACAAAAGCGCCGCTGCCTGTGACAGTCCATGTGGCTGACAGCGGGCGTTGATTTCCATAGTCCAATGGAAATCGAAACTCCTTCTCCGCACTGGCAAAATGACTGGAGGTGACGCAGACAACCTTGTCTGCAAATCCTCCTGCAATGCTCATGGCTCCTAGGGTCAGGGACTCTCCACAGGTAGAGCAGGCCCCATATACGCCGAACAAAGGCACCTGATAGGTGGAAATACCAAAGGAGGTTGCCATAGATTGACCCAACAAGTCACCGGCAAACACATAGGAGATGTCCTCCGGCTTCAGGGCTGCTTTGTCCAATGCCAGCCCCACTGCCTCCTTCTGCAGGGTGCTCTCCGCCTCCTCCCAGGTCTTGCAGCCAAACATGTCTTCCTTGCCCACCCGGTCAAACAAAAGTCCTAGAGGGCCCTCTCCCTCCTTTGTGCCCACAATGCTGGCACTTTCTATTATATACACTGGCTGCTCTAACCGAATACTGGCCCTGCCTAATTTCTGATTCATAGATTTTCCTCCTAATATAAGTCGCTGCGCGACAGCTCTAAAGGGTAAAGTCTCTTCGACGCACTTCTCATGAGAGGAAATTTTACTCGAAAAGTCACTCATAAAATTTCCTCTCGTGCGTCTTTGTGACTTTACCTCTTAAGTCGCTGCGCGACGGCACAAATTGCCGTAACCGCCAATTGGGTAAAGTCTCTTCGACGCAAACTATCTCTGCCTTTAGTATCTCCGTTGGAGGAAAATCTATTCTCAATTTTTCAGAGTGGAGCGCCTATGCCTCATATCTCTCGCTCTGGGCGCGAATCAGCTCCGCATCCTCGAAATAATTAATCCGCATGGCGCTCTTTACCTCAGACAGGGTCTGGGCCGCCACTTCTCTAGCCTGTTCCGATCCCTTTTTCAAAATATCATAGATAGCCGGAATATTCTTCTCCCATTCCTTCCTGCGGTTTCTGATGGGCTCTAGCGTCTCCTGCATGATATTGTTCAGGAATTTCTTCACCTTTACATCCCCCAGACCACCCCGCTGGTAATGGGCCTTCAGCTCGTCCA